>NZ_JBIKPH010000002.1:0-98787 GCF_044357595.1 Sphingorhabdus sp.
TGCGGATTGGCCAACGCTGCACTTGTTTTACCTCGTAATCCACCATGGTTAGCGCGCGGCCATCGGCCACGATTAGCAACGGCACGTCCTTTTGATATTCAAAACGCACTTGGCCCGGGCGTTTTAGTAGTAGCTTACCCGTTAATACCCTTCCGTTTCGATCCGCCTGGGTGAAGTCAGCCGACATCGTGCCAACCGCTTTCATGTGCGCCACGACGCGTGCCAAACGCGCAGACGAGGATTGTGCAGTTGTTGGCACGGTCGCAACCAGCGCCATCGGCGCGAAAAACAGGGCATATTTCAGATATGTCATCTTTATTTCCTTGGACAGGGTGCGGCGACCATTATCGCCCTTGCCTTGAACCCCGTCTTAACGCCTACATTGGGTCGCCGTTCCGGTCACGCAGCACTTCACGGCGGCCGATATGGTTCGGAGCGCCGATGAAACCATCCTCCTCCATCCGGTCAATCAGCCGCGCTGCGCTGTTATAGCCAATGCGCAATTGGCGCTGTATCCAGCTTGTGGATGCCTTCTGGCTTTCGAACACAATTTGGCACGCCTTGCGATATTGTGAATCTTCTTCGCTATCGTCACCGCCCATACCGCCAAAATCAAAGCCGCCCTCTTCAGGTTCTTCCGTCACGGCCTGGATATAATCAGGCTGACCTTGGCCACGCCAATGGTCCGCCACGCGCCGCACTTCATCATCGGACACAAATGGGCCGTGAATGCGCGTCAGCCCTCGGCCACTCGCCATATATAGCATGTCGCCCTTACCCAGCAGTTGCTCTGCCCCTTGCTCCCCTAAAATCGTCCGGCTGTCGATTTTCGATGTGACATGGAACGAGATACGCGTGGGCAAGTTTGCCTTAATGACGCCCGTGATGACATCTACCGAAGGTCGCTGCGTTGCCATAATCAGGTGGATACCCGCCGCGCGCGCCTTTTGTGCTAGGCGTTGAATAAGGAATTCAACCTCCTTGCCTGCAGTCATCATGAGGTCCGCAAGCTCATCGACGATAACCACAATCTGCGGCATAGGCTCGTAAGCGAGGCTCTCTTCCTCATATTGTGGCTGGCCAGTCATCGGGTCGTAACCGATCTGCACCTTGCGTCCCAATGGCGCGCCTTTTGCCGCTGCGTTGCGAACCTTTTCATTAAAGTTCGCAAGGTTGCGCACGCCAAGCGAGGACATCATCCGATAACGCTCCTCCATCTGCTCCACCGCCCATTTCAGTGCGCGAATGGCTTTTGCAGGCTCCGTTACAACGGGCGACAGCAGATGTGGAATATCGTCATAGCTGCTCAGCTCAAGCATCTTGGGATCGATCATGATCATCCGGCACTGGTCCGGTGTTAGGCGGTACAGCAACGACAAAATCATACAGTTTAAGCCGACAGATTTACCTGACCCAGTGGTTCCCGCGACCAAAAGGTGGGGCATTGGGGCAAGATCGGCAATGACAGGGTCACCCGAAATGTTCTTGCCCAAGATTATTGGCAATGCACCCTTCTGCTCAGCAAAAGCATCTGACCCCACCATTTCCTGAAAAACCACAGCCTCACGGTGCGCATTGGGAAGCTCAATACCCATGACCGTCCGTCCGGGAATTGTCGAAACACGCGCCGATAAGGCTGACATGTTGCGCGCAATATCTTCGGCCAATTGAATGACACGGCTTGATTTAATACCAGCCGCGGGTTCAAGTTCGTACATTGTGACCACTGGGCCTGGCCGCACCGCAACAATCTGCCCTTTGACGTGGAAATCATCGAGAACCGATTCAAGCAGCCGCGCATTTGCTTCAAGCGCCGCTTTGTCAAGTTTAGGCACGGAGATGGCCGGTGGCGGATCGAGCAACTCAAGCGATGGCAAAACAAAGCTGCCAAAAAAGTCGCCTTGTCGTGCGCCCGTCGCAAATGCCGCTTTTTTCGGTGCAAGCGTGCGATCTTCAATAACCGGCGGCTTGCGTTGATCGGGCTCCACCGACTTGCGCGGTGGTTTAGGCTCGACAATCTGTGGCGGAGCCAAATCATCGCCCATCAAGGCGTGGGCGTCCCCCATAACGCTGCCGAATTTCGGCATGGCAAGCGTTGGAATGCGCAACAGCGGTCGTTCAAGCTGAAGCGAGCGAATAACTAGCGTAGCACCGCCCGCCAACGTGCCGAGAATGATGAGAACGCGCAATAAGGTACCGAATACGCCCTTGATTTGGCCAACAAGCGCACTGGTCCCATTGTCTAACAAGAGCGCAATTGTTCCACCCCATCCGGCGGGCAGTCCGATGTCGCTGTTGTGTTGCCAATAGGCCATGCCAAACCCGATCAGCAGCATTCCGATAAGGCACAAGACCAATTGGCGCCTCCACTGAGGCTGTGGCACATCGCGCCACAGACGTCGGGCAAACACCAACAGCAGCGGAAAAAGAAAAATCGCTGGCACACCAAAGACAAACAACATTGCATCGGACACATACGCGCCGCCCTGACCCATCCAGTTATGCTGCACGTCCGCTGCTGCGCTGTTAAACGCGGCGTCTGCGGCCGAATAACTGAGCACCGCCAACCCATAAAATAGCGCAAACAGCCCCAAAGCTGCGGCGCCGAGCAACGCGCCGCTGCGGGTCAATGACGCGCGCAACATCTGACGCCAATTGGCCATATTCGATTTCGAGGTAAATTTAGAAACGCGCGAGGCCATGTCGGTATTGCCAGTATGTAGGAGGTCGCAAAGGACCGAATACCCCCTTTTCGCCTTCGTCGGACTCCCCGTCAAGTATTACAGGGCAAAAGGGGAACGCATGCACGAAAGCTACAGTCAAAATCCCCCTTTGAATCCGGCGCGTCCTTACGGCATAAGCGGGACATGGAAAACAAGGCAGACGTAATCATCATCGGCGGTGGCCTTATTGGCCTTACGCAGGCTCTGGCACTCGCTGCGCAGGGCATCACCAGCCATGTCATTGACCGCGCGGATCAAGCGAACATGCTTGACGCTGCTTATGATGGACGCACTTTTGCAATATCGAGCTCAAGCTACAAATTATTCGACGCAGTCGGGCTTAGCGATGCCTTGGCGGGAAGAGGCTGCCCGATTGAGAAAATCTGGGTCAGCGATAGCCTGAAACCGGGATCGCTCGATTTCGCGCCAGCCGAGGATGACGGATTTTTGGGCCAAATGTTCGAAAGTCGCTATTTGCGCGGCGTATTGTACCGAGCCGCACAGGAACATGCCGCAATCCAGTTGCACATGCCCGCCAATATCATCAACAAATCGCGCGATTCAGGCGCAGCAACCGTGACCCTGGAAAGCGGTCGGGTGCTAACGGCAGACCTGATGATCGTTGCCGAAGGCCGAAGGAGCGAAACGCGTGAAGAGGCCGGAATTCACATCGCGCACTGGCAATATGCGCATCATGCGATTGTCGGCGCGATTTATCACGAGTTGCCGCATAACAATATCGCATATGAAATCTTTTACCCCACGGGACCGTTTGCAGTGCTGCCCATGCTGGATGCAGAGGATGGGCGCCATCGTTCAGCGCTTGTCTGGTCAGTCAAATCCGAGGACGCTGCAGGCTATTTGAAGCTATCCCCGCGTGGGTACACGGCCGAGCTTGAGAAGGGCATGGGCGGATTGTTAGGCAAAGTCGAATTGTCCGCGCCGTTGTCGTCCTACAAATTGGGTTTTCACCATGCTGCGTCGATTACCGCAGAACGGATGGTGCTGATTGGCGACAGTGCACACGGCATTCACCCGATTGCAGGTCAGGGGCTCAATCTGGGTCTTCGGGACGTAGCGGCGCTAACTGAGGTCTTGGTCGACGGCATGCGTTTGGGCCTTGGTCTCGGCGATGCGCAGTTACTTGATCGCTATGGCCGGTGGCGCAGTATCGATACATTGCTGATCGCGGTTTCGACAGACGGGCTGAACCGGTTGTTCTCGATTCCCGGAAAAACGGCATCGGCGGTGCGACGTTTTGGAATGGCAATGGTGCAGCGCGCCGCGCCGGCGAAGGCCTTTTTCATGGCCGAGGCGCGGGGGGAAAGCGGTGCGCTGCCCAAATTGCTTCAAGGGGTGTCGCTCTAAAGCCTGATTACCCCTGCATGACCGGCACAAGGCGAATTTCCACGCGGCGGTTCGCCGAACGACCGGCGGGGTCAAGATTGCTCGCCTTTGGCTGGCTTTCGCCATAACCACGCGTTGCAAGGCGCGCTGACTGAACGCCGCGTATCGACAGATAATCGGCAACTGCCGAGGCCCGGCGTTCCGACAATGTCTGGTTATAGGCATCTGACCCTGTGGAATCGGTGTGGCCCATCACATCGACATAGGTTTTTTCATATTGAGTCAGCGTCGATGCGACTTGGTCAAGCGTGTTGCGGAAACCAGCGTCAATATTCGTGCTGTCGACGCCGAAGGTCACTTCCGATGGCATATCGAGCACAAGATTATCGCCTTCACGAGTGATGTTAACACCTGTGCCGGCCGTTTGCTGCCGCAGTTTCTTTTCCTGCTCATCCATATAATATCCGGCGCCCGCACCCGCCAAGGCACCAATACCAGCTCCGACGATCTTTTCTGTACGATCGCGCTTGCCGCCGATTAAGTCGCCAAGAAGATATCCGCCCAGTGCTCCGCCTATACCACCAATTGCCGCTTTAGAAATCGTGCGCTTTCCGGTCGTAGGATCAGTGACGCAGGCCGACAATGGAAGCATTGCTGCAACAAGTGCTAGCGTAATCATTTGGTTCTTTTTCATTATCTTCCCTTTCAACATGGGCATCGTTTAAACGACACCTGCGATGAACCTGTGATTATGATTTCAATCGGTTGCATCCTTTCCCCATAACGCGGTGCTACGCATTTTGTTGCCAAATGCCCCTTTTTGGTTCTATGGCTCTCGCGTCCTTATGGAGCCTCTTCTTCCTTTCCCGTGGCTTGATGCCGCCATCATCCTAGCGCTTATCGCCTTGAATGGCGTGTTTGCGATGTCGGAGCTTGCTATTGTGTCCGCGCGCACAGCGAAGCTTAAAGCAATGGCCGAAGACGGCAAACGCGGGGCGGCGGCCGCACTTAGGCTTGGGCGCGACCCCGGTAAATTCTTGTCCACAGTGCAAATAGGCATCACGCTCATTGGTATTATTGCAGGTGCATATTCGGGATCGACATTGGGCGGCCCGGTTGCTGATCGCATCGCCTTATTGGGCATCGGCCCTGAATGGTCCGAAACGCTCGGCTTTGGCATCGTTATCAGCATCACGACCTATGCGTCATTGGTCGTCGGAGAGCTGGTGCCAAAGCAATTTGCGCTGATTGCACCCGAAAGAATCGCCGTTTTCATGGCGGGCCCTATGGAGCTGCTGGCCAGCATTACTGCGCCAATCGTGTGGACACTCGACAAATCAAGCGCGACCATTTTTCGCGCGCTTGGGCTGCGTCGGGATAGCCGCGACGCATTGAGTGCCGAAGAATTGCGGATGGTCTTTGCCGAAGCCACCCATGCCGGCATCATTGAAGAACATGAACATAAGGTCATTGCGGGCGTGGTCCGGCTTGCCGACCGGCCAGTACGGGAAGTCATGACACCACGTACCGATGTCGACCGTATTTCTGCCGACGCGTCCGAAGACACCGTGCGCGATTCGCTTTTGAATTCGCTCCATACCCGCTTGCCTGTAACTGGCGGCGATGGCGACGATATCATTGGTGTCGTGCAATCACGCGACATCGTTGCGGCGCAGATCCGCGGTGAGGTGCTCGACATTCGCAAGTTGATGCGCCGCGCCGAGATCATTCCCGATCAGCTGGATGCTATGGACGCGCTAGAGATATTGCGTTCGTCCGATGTCCCGATGCTGTTGGTGCATGACGAGTATGGCCATTTCGAGGGCATTGTTACGCCGAACGATCTTTTGGCGGCAATTGCAGGTGAATTTGCTTCGGATCAGGCACAAGGCAGTGCGCCTAACATCATCACTTTAGACGACGGTTCGATGCTTGTGTCTGGCGCGATGTCGGCCGATGCCATGGCAGAAGCATTGTCAATCGACCTGCCCGATGATCGCGATTATGCTACCGCTGCGGGCCATGTCCTGCACATATTGCGGCACCTGCCTGAAGAAGGCGAGGCGTTCACTGATCAAGGCTGGCATTTCGAGGTTGTCGACATGGATGGACGCAAAATCGACAAGCTGCGTGTCCGACTTGCAGAAAAGGCCGCTAAAGCAGACGCAGTTGAGGGCTTGTGATTGCTTAACTGCTTGGTTAGAGTAACATTCTGATACGAAATTGCATGACTTTAGAGTCCACAGGATATTGATATGGCCGATTTCTTCCTCCCAAAGAACAGCAAAGTCCAAAAGGGCAATGCGCATGCTGCCAAAACCGGTGGCAAGACCAAGACATTCAAGGTCTATCGCTACGATCCTGATAGCGGGCAGAACCCGCGTTACGATACGTTTGAAGTCGATACCGAAAATTGCGGACCAATGGTGCTCGACGCGCTGATCAAGATGAAGGGCGAACAGGATGCGTCGCTCACCTTCCGTCGCTCATGCCGCGAAGGTATCTGTGGCTCTTGCTCGATGAATATTGACGGCAAGAATGGCCTTGCCTGCACCACCGCCATTGAAGATTGTAAAAGCGAAGTCACGCTTACCCCCTTGCCGCATATGGAAGTCATCAAGGACCTCGTCCCCGACTTCACACATTTCTATGCGCAATATGCCTCTATCAAGCCGTGGCTCCAAACTGTAACGCCTGAACCATCTGGCAAGGAGCGGCTTCAGTCGCCAGAGGATCGCGCTAAACTCGACGGCTTGTACGAGTGCATATTGTGCGCTTGCTGCTCGACCAGTTGCCCATCTTATTGGTGGAACAGCGATAAGTTTTTGGGTCCTGCTATTTTGCTTCAAGCCTATCGCTGGTTAGCGGACAGCCGTGACGAGATGGCCGGCGAGCGCTTGGATGAACTGGAAGATCCATTCCGTCTGTATCGCTGCCACACGATCATGAACTGCGCGAACGCGTGCCCCAAAGGATTGAACCCAGCCAAGGCCATTGCGGAAACGAAGAAGATGGTAGCCGAACGTCACCTTTAGGCGCGTAGATTACATCAAAGGCCTTTGATCGTTTAGGATTGCCGTTGGATAAACCCGCCTTTGACAGCAGCCCTGACCCAGATAATCCTGGGTGGCTGAAATGGCAGATGACAGATGCCAGCCGCTACAACGGTACAGTGCTTGGCAAAATGCTGGTGCGGCGGGTAGGTGACAATGATGTCCGGTTACAGATGTTTCCGGAGCATCGGCACACTAACCTTCAAAACTCTGTGCACGGCGGCGTCACGCTTGGCTTCATCGATGTGGCAATGTTTGCAGCTTCGCGGATGTTTGGACTGATCGAGTCTGGTACCGCTGTAACCTTGGACCTGTCGGTGCAGTTCATGGGAGCGGGCGTCATTGGAACACCGCTTGAAGCAGAGGTTGAGCTTCTGAAAGAAACAGGCAGGCTGCTTTTTCTCCGCGGCGTCGTAACACAAAAAGAAGACCGGATTGCCGCATTTTCCGGCACCATCCGCAAACCGACGAAAAAATGAAGCCACTAATGCTTAGCGTCACTGGCCGATATGACGCACTGGTAGCAGCAAGCGAGCTAAGGCCTGACACCGACCAGGCAACCGCGGTAGCCGCACTGGCCAAAGTGCAAGGCGAGCTTGAGGCAGCTCCACCGCGCGGCGGCAATTTTTGGCGTTTCTTGGGACGTAAACCCGACCCTGCACGCGGACTATATCTTTGGGGCGGCGTTGGGCGCGGTAAATCCATGCTGATGGACCTGTTTTTCGACAGCGTTCAGATCAAGCGCAAACGGCGTGCGCATTTCCATGAGTTTATGCTTGAGATCCATGCTAGGCTTAAGGCCGAGCGTGTGAAGGAAGAGGGTGACCCAATCCCGCCAATCGTCGCCGCATTGGCGGACGAAGCGCATGTGTTGTGCTTTGACGAAATGGTGGTGAATAATATGGCAGACGCGGCAATCATGTCGCGACTTTTTGCTGGCCTCATCGCCGCGGGTGTTACCGTTGTCACAACATCAAACCGTCATCCCGATGACCTGTACAAAGATGGCCTCAACCGACAATTGTTTCTGCCCTTCATCGCTTTAATCAAGGACAGGCTCGATATCGTCACGCTTGATGGGCCGACGGATTATAGGCGGGACCGTTTGGGGAGCGCTAAAATCTGGCTTGTATCCAATGGCCCGGGGGCAACGGCCGCGCTTTCTGAGACATTTTTCCGTATGACGGATTATCCGCCCGAGGACCGCGCGCATGTGCCAGCGTTGGAAATGGACTTGGGTGGCGGGCGCATGCTGCATGTGCCCAAAGCGCTGAAAGGCGTTGCGGTGTTCTCATTCAAGCGGCTGTGCGTCGAAGCACGCGGGGCTGCGGATTACCTCGCCATTGCTCGGCGTTTTCACACAGTTCTCATAGTTGGAATCCCCGTTTTGGGTCCGCATAATCGTAATGAAGCGGCGCGGTTTGTGACGTTAATCGATGCGCTATACGAGTATCGCGTAAAGCTGCTTGCAAGCGCTGATGCGGAGCCAGATCATTTGTATCCGCAAGGCGATGGGCGGTTTGAGTTTGATCGCACCGTATCCCGCCTGATGGAAATGCAGTCGGAGGATTATCTGGCGGAAGGGCATGGCCCGCGTTAGCATGGCGCACAAGGGAGAGATGTGATGGGACGGAAGACGTTATTATTGGCTGGCTTATTGGCGCTGACCACTGCTGCTAACGCGCAAGCGACAAGTGCGCAGCAAACAGCCGAGCGTGACCTGTTTGCAAAGATTGTCGAAATTCCGACGGTAGAGGGGCAGCCTGCGGAATTCAAAAAGCTGACCAGCCTATTGACGTCAGAATTCCGCAAAGGTGGTATCACAAATGTCATCGTCAAAGATCATGATAATACCCAGACATTGATCGCGCGCTGGCCCGCAGCCAAGCCGTCGGGCAAAAAGCCTATATTGCTGATGGCACATATGGATGTCGTTGCGGCCAAGGCAAGCGATTGGAAATATCCGCCGTTCCAGTTCCGCGAAGAAGGCGGCTATTATCTGGGTCGTGGTTCGAATGATAATAAGGCCGCGTTGACGGGTATTGTCCTCGCCCTGCAGTATTTGCACGCCGAAAAATTTGCGCCAACGCGGGATATCATCGTTTTGTTTACCGGGGACGAAGAAACCATTGGCAATGGCGCCCGGCGGGCGGCGAGTGAATGGCGCGGCCTAATTGACGCCGAATATGCGTTGAACGGTGATGCAGGTGGTGGGTCGGTGTTTCCCGATGGGCGCGTTGAAGGTTTTGGCATTCAGATTGCGGAAAAAACCTATGCCGATTTCCGGCTTACGGCGGTCAATCGCGGCGGACACAGCAGCACGCCGCGTCCTGATAATGCTATCTACGCGCTCGCCAGCGCCTTGACGGCGATTGAACGGCACCGTTTCCCCGCCATGATCAACGACGCCACGCGTGCCAGTTATGAGATACTAGCAAAGGGTGACAGCGGCCAATATGGTGAACTAGTCCGTCGATTTCTTGCCGACCCTCAGGACCGCGAAACCGCAGACCTCTTGGAAGCTATGGACCCCGGCAGTACGCGCACCCGATGCGTTGCAACGATGCTATCGGGCGGGCATGCACCAAATGCCCTACCGCAAAAGGCCGAAGCCAATGTAAACTGCCGCATTTTTCCCAGTGTGAAGATTGAAGAGGTCCGGCAGCAATTGCAGGCGCTGTCGGGACCAGATGTCACTGTTACTGCGGTGGAAGGATCGCAAACCCCCGAAACCGCACCGTCGCCCATGCGCGACGACATAACGCAGGCCTATCGGGCTGCGGTTGCCACACGCTTCCCCAATGCGCCCGTTCTGCCGTTTCAGTCCGCTGGCGCAACCGATGGTGCATTCTTACGCGCCGCCGGTATTCCCGTTTATGGCTTCGGCGGCCTATGGGGCATAGTCGGCCAGCGGGAAGGTGCACATGGTCTAGATGAACGCGTCTGGGCCGAAGGATTTCACGGTCAAGTGCCCATCTGGATGGAGATGCTGCGGCGGGTAGCTGGCACCTGACGGCCAAACTTCCACCCTCTATCGCTATTGCGAACTGTTATCAAAAAAAGCGTTGCTTCGTGCCTTTATTGGGTTGTTATTGAGCGGGAATCGGCGTAACGCCGCCGTAATTCCGCTCAAAGCCCCTAGGGAAGGACAGTTTTTTCATGGCTCGCAAGAAAATTGCACTCATCGGCGCCGGTAATATCGGCGGCACCCTCGCCCATCTCGCAGCATTAAAGGGCCTTGGCGACATCGTCCTTTTCGACGTTGTCGAAGGCATCCCCCAAGGTAAGGCGCTTGACCTGTCGCAATGCGGCCCGGTTGAGGGTTTTGATTCAAAGATTACCGGCACCAATGATTATGCCGACATCGCAGGCGCGGATGTCATCATCGTAACCGCTGGCGTCGCGCGCAAGCCCGGCATGAGCCGCGATGATTTGCTCGGTATAAATTTAAAGGTCATGAAGGCCGTCGGCGAAGGCATCGCGGCCAACGCACCAAATGCATTTGTCATCTGCATCACTAACCCGCTCGATGCGATGGTATGGGCGTTGCGTGAATTCTCCGGCCTCCCACATCATATGGTCGTCGGCATGGCCGGCGTGCTGGACTCGGCACGCTTCAGCCATTTCTTGGCCGATGAATTCCAAGTTTCGGTCAAAGACGTCACCAGCTTTGTGCTGGGCGGTCATGGCGACACGATGGTTCCAGTCATTCAATATTCGACCGTTTCAGGCATTCCGGTACCAGACCTTATCGCGATGGGCATGTCGACGCAGGATCGCATCGACGGGATCGTTCAGCGCACCCGCAGCGGTGGTGGCGAAATCGTCGCATTGCTCAAGACTGGTTCGGCTTATTACGCGCCAGCCACGAGCGGCATCGCAATGGCCGAAGCCTATCTTTACGATCAAAAGCGCGTTCTTCCCGCAGCGGCCCACCTCACCGGCCAATATGGCGTCGATAATCTCTATGTCGGCGTGCCCGTGATGATCGGTGCTGGCGGCGTTGAGAAAATTGTCGAGATTGCACTTGATGATGAAGCCAAATCCAACCTCGCCGTCAGCGTGGATGCCGTTAAAGAATTGCTGGTCGCGTGCAAGGCCATCGACCCGTCGCTTACCTAAGCGCACCTCAAGATTTCAGGAGACGTTTGTGAGCATCCTCGTCAATAAACATACTAAGATCATCACGCAGGGCATGACCGGCGCAACTGGGACTTTTCATACCGAACAGGCGCTGGCTTATGGCTCACAAATGGTGGGTGGTGTTACACCCGGCAAGGGCGGAACGACGCATATCGGCTTGCCGATGTTCGACACTGTGCTTGAGGCCAAGCAAGTGACAGGCGCAGACGCCTCGGTTGTATATGTACCGCCCCCCTTTGCAGCCGACTCGATCCTTGAAGCCATCGATGCTGAAATCCCGCTGATCGTTTGTATCACTGAAGGCATTCCGGTGCTTGACATGGTGAAGGTAAAGCGTGCGCTTTCGGGCTCGAAATCCCGCCTAATCGGTCCAAATTGTCCGGGCGTATTGACACCAAACGAATGCAAGATCGGCATCATGCCCGGCAGTATTTTCTCGGCGGGCTCAGTCGGCGTTGTCTCGCGCTCAGGTACGCTCACTTATGAAGCCGTGTTCCAAACAACAGCAGAAGGCCTTGGCCAGACGACTGCGGTCGGCATTGGGGGCGACCCAGTCAACGGCACCAACTTCATTGATTGCCTTGAGCTGTTCCTCGCCGATGATGCCACCAAGTCGATCATCATGATCGGTGAAATCGGCGGCAGCGCAGAAGAAGAAGCGGCGCAGTTCCTGATCGACGAAGCCAAAAAGGGCCGCAAAAAGCCAATGGCCGGTTTCATCGCTGGACGCACGGCGCCTCCGGGCCGCCGTATGGGCCATGCTGGTGCAATCGTGTCGGGTGGCAAAGGCGACGCCGAAAGCAAGATTGCTGCCATGGAAGCAGCGGGCATCCGCGTATCGCCATCGCCTTCCTTGCTCGGCAAGACATTGGTCGAAGTTTTAAAGGGTTAATTTATGGGAATGCTTGAAGGTAAAGTTGTAGCGGTCACCGGTGCCGGACGTGGTGTGGGTCGTGAAATAGCATTGCTATGTGCCGCACATGGAGCGTCCGTTGTTGTGAATGATCCTGGTGTCGGAGAGGGCGGAGAAGGCGGCGACGCTGGGCCTGCCCAAGAAACGGTGAATGATATCACTGTCGCTGGTGGAAAGGCGCATGCCAATATGGCGAGTGTCGCTGATCCTGTTGGTGCGACATCAATCATAGAAGATGCTGTTCAACGCTTTGGGCGGATTGATGCCGTGGTGAACAATGCAGGGATATTGCGTGATACCATTTGGCATAAGATGAGTTATGAAGATTGGCGCGCCGTGATCGATGTGCATCTCAACGGCAGCTTTAACGTGTCAAAAGCTGCAACGCCCTATTTTCGCGAGCAGCAGTCGGGCAGTTTTATCCATTTCACCTCTACAAGCGGTTTGGTGGGTAATATCGGGCAGGCAAATTATTCTGCCGCAAAGTTGGGCATTGTCGGTCTTTCCCAATCCATTGCACTCGACATGGCCCGCGCTGGGGTGCGGTCAAACTGTATCGCGCCATTTGCTTGGAGCCGGATGATAGCGTCGATTCCTGCCGAAACACCCGAACAACAGGCGCGTGTCGAAAAGTTCAAATCGATGAGCGCCGATAAGATTGCTCCAATGGTGGTCTATCTTGCTTCGGATGCCTCCAAAGACGTTACAAACCAGATTTTCTCGGTTCGCAAGAATGAGATTGTGCTTTTCGGAAAACCACGTCCCATCCGTTCGATGACGAAAGTTGAAGGATGGACGCCGGAGACAATCGCAGCGGAGCTTATCCCATCCTTCGCTCCAAGCTTTGCCCGGGCGGATGAGGTTTCAGCACATGTTTTTGCCCATGATCCGATTTAAGTAATTGGTATCATGGTAATGAACCCGGAAACGCTGCTTGGCTCCCCACCAATTCGCGTTGAACAAAATTGGCAAGAGCGGGACAGCATTCTCTATGCATTGGGTGTAGGCAGTGAAGACTTGGATTTTGTATATGAAGATGGCCTGAAAGCACTGCCCATGATGGCCGTCGTTCTCGGTTATCCAGGCTTTATCTGGCAGAATCCTGAATGGAATGTTGACTGGAAAAAAGTTCTGCATGGCGAACAGTCAATCATCATTCATGCGCCATTGCCGGCCAAAGGGCATTTCATCGGTGAAACACGAATTACGAAATTGATCGATAAAGGTGCCGAAAAAGGTGCTATCGCCATGGTCGGGCGTCAAATTGTGGGCGGCGACGGCAAACATTACGCCGACGTTATTGCGACTATATTCTTGCGTGGCGATGGTGGATTTGGTGGTTCGCCAGATGGTGCGCCAGTACCGCACAAGGTTCCAAGTGAAAGGGGACCCGATTTATCTGTCGATATGCCAACTGCCAAAAATAGTGCTATGATTTACCGCCTTTCCGGGGACCTTAACCCGCTGCACATTGATCCAGATGTTGCGCGGGATGGCGGTTTTGAGCGCCCAATTTTGCATGGCCTTGCTACATATGGGGTTGTTGGCCGTGCGTTGCTTTCGGCGTTAGTGGATAATGATCCATCGCGTGTGCGCCGGATGGACGTCCGTTTTTCGCGACCCGTTGAACCAGGTGAAACAATTCGGACGGACATCTGGATTGAGAGTGATGGAAAAGCAGCATTTCAGTCGACAAGTATTGAACGCAATGTCACGGTTCTGTCGAATGGATATTTTGAATTTACGGCATAAAAGCCAGTCATGAATAGCGAAAAGAAAAATTCGTTTTTTGTATCGCAGGGAAAGGGAACATTATGGATAATGATATTTTTGAACAGTTTATCGAGCAGCTTCAGCGTTATGTTCGTGAACGGTTAATTCCTGCGGAAAAGGAAATCCTCCAAACAGATATAATTCCGGATTCAATTATGGCCGAGATGCGGGATATGGGCCTTTTTGGCCTGACGATGCCTGAAGAATATGGCGGAGCGGGAATGAATATTCAGCAATATATCCGCACGATCCGCGAAATGAGCTATGCCATGCCATGCTATCGCTCGATCACGTCAATCAACATTGGGATGATTTGTTCGGCGTTTAAAAATGGCGGCACTGACGCGCAGAAATCAGAATGGTTGCCGCGATTGGCAGCGGGTGAAGTTGCCTCTTTTGGCCTTACCGAGCCTGGATCCGGTTCCGATTCCGCCGCTATGCAGACCATTGCCGTAAAGTCCGGCAATGGCTGGGTATTGAACGGGACAAAGCGCTATATTACCAATGCGCCTTTCGCGAAGGTCGCGCTTATCATGGCCCGTACCAGCAAAGAAGCGCTTCCCAAAAATGCGCATGTATCAGCCTTTATCGTTCCTATGGACACCGCTGGGATCACCGTTGGTAAATCCGACAAAAAAATGGGGCAGGCGGGAAGCCATATTGCCGATATCATCATGGAAGATGTAAAATTGCCTGCTGATGCCATCTTGGGCGGCGAGGAAGGTAAAGGCTTTGCTTTTGCCATGCAGAGCCTCGATAATGGGCGGCTTTCAGTGGGGGCGGCAGCAACGGGTTATGCCCGCCGTGCGCTCGATAGCGCGCTGCGCTATGCCAATGAACGTAAGGCTTTCGGCGAACCGATTGCCAATTTCCAGCTGATCCAGCAAATGCTCGCCGACAGCGACATCGAAATCTATGCTGCCGAGTGCATGCTCGATGACGCTGCACGTCGCGCAGATGCAGGCGAAAATGTCCTGCGGAAGGCCGCCGCTGCAAAGGTGTTTGCTACCGAAATGTGCGGCCGTGTGGTTGACCGCGTGGTCCAGATTTACGGGGGCGCTGGTTATCTTGCAGAATATGATGCGGAACGTTTCTACCGCGACGCACGCATTTACCGGATTTATGAAGGCACAACCCAGATCCTGCAGCTTCAGATTGCCAAGCATATGCTGCGCGAATGGGCGGCTCAGGGCTGATGACACGTGCGTAATTCCCAAGGTCTAATGCATGTATAATTTGCTGGATGGTCTCAAGATTATCGAGGCGTCGTCCTTTGTGGCATCGCCGACAGCTGGTCTGTATTGCGCGCAATTTGGGGCAGAGGTGATCCGTGTCGATCAGGTTGGTGGCGGCCCAGATTACCATCGCTGGCCAGTGACTGAGGCGAATGACTCGCTGTACTGGGAAAATCTAAACCGCGCCAAAAAATCAGTCGCGCTTGATCTATCCAGCCCGCAGGGGCGCGAGTTGTTGCAGGAACTGGTGCGCGTCACTGGTCAGTTCATCACCAATTTCCCCGCAGAGGGTTTTCTTTCGCATGCAAAATTGGCTGAAGGATGTGCCGATCTTGTAACCGTGCGTGTCATGGGCTGGGCCGACGGGGCGCCTGCGCTTGATTACACGGTGAATAATGCGGTTGGCTATCCCATGATGACTGGCGCTGGCCCTGAACCCGTCAATCATGTGTTGCCTGCTTGGGATGTCATCAGCGGCGCCTATGCTGCATTTGCAATGCTGGCGGCTATTCGTAGGCGCGAACAGACGGGCGAGGGCAGTGAGGTTCGCATTCCACTGTCGGACGTCGCCATAGGCACCGTTGCCAATCTGGGCGGTGTCGCAGAAGTGTTGCACAATAATGCCAATCGTCCTCGGCTCGGCAACGCGGTCTATGGTTTGTTCGGGCGTGATTTTGTCACCAAAAACAATGTGCGCACGATGATCGTCGTTGTAACCCATCGCCAATGGGCAAATCTAATCGGTGCGCTTGATTTAAAGGCGCAAGTGCAAGCAATAGAGGCCGAGCGCGGCGTTAGTTTTGCCAAAGACGATGGGCTTCGCTTTGAGCATCGTGATGCGCTCTATCCATTGTTTGAAAGGGCGATTGGTTCGCTCGACCACGCGGTGATGGCTGCGACGCTTGATGAGGCCGGAATTGTTCATTCGGCCTATCGAACCATGCTGGATGCCGCGCATGATCCACGCTTGGTCGGCAATAACCCGATGTTTAGCGACTTTGGCGCAAACCCATCTGGCTTCAATTATCCTGCCGCTGGTGCATTTGGCAGTATTCCCCAAATGCAGCGTGGTGACGCGAAGGCCGCCCCGCGAAATGGGGAGCATAGTGAGGAAATATTGAGTACTTCGCTCGGCCTGTCCTCGGGGGAAATCGCCCGTCTTATCGACTCTGGAATATTAGGAATTGCCACATGAATAAGCTTCGCCGTGCCGCTATCGTCGCTCCCATCCGCACGCCCGTCGGTAAATTTGGTGGTGCTTTATCCTCACTCAACGCAGGTGACTTGGGCGGTATCATCCTCAAGGCACTGATCGAGCGGACAAAGATTGATCCGACCCGCGTGGACGACGTGGTATTTGCCCAAGGCTATGGCAATGGAGAAGCGCCCTGCATTGGACATTGGGCGTGGCTTGCGGCGGGCCTTCCGATTGAGGTGCCTGGCTATCAAGTCGACCGTCGTTGTGGATCTGGCCTGCAAGCAATTGTGAATGCTGCAATGATGGTCCAAACCGGCGTTAGCGATGTGGTGGTTGTGGGCGGGTGCGAAAGCATGTCCAACGTCGAGCATTACACAACCGATATTCGCAAAGGCGTTCGGGCAGGCAATCTGACCTTGCATGACCGGTTGACCCGCGGACGCGTCATGAGCCAGCCGGTTGAGCGCTTTGGTGTTATCACCGGTATGATCGAAACAGCCGAAAATCTGGCCAAGGACCATGACATCAGCCGCGAAGCGTGTGACGCATATGCGGCCCGATCGCATCAGCGCGCGGCTGCGGCATGGGCAAATGGTCTGTTTGACGATGAATTGGTTCCCGTGCGCATCGCGCAAAGGAAAGGCGATCCCATCGTCTTTGATCATGACGAAGGCTATCGCGCGGACGCGACGCTTGAGACAATGGCTGCGTTACGGCCGCTCGAGGGCGGCGTTGTTACTGCGGGCAATGCCAGCCAACAAAATGACGCTGGCGCAGCCTGCCTGGTTGTCGCTGAAGACAAGCTTGAAGAGCTTGGGCTGGAACCCATAGCCTATTTTCATAGCTGGGCCGCAGCCGGTTGCGAGCCATCACGCATGGGCTTTGGTCCCGTTCCAGCGACTGAGCGTCTCTTTGCGCGCAATGGCCTTTCCTGGGACGACATCGGTCTGGTTGAATTGAACGAGGCGTTTGCGCCGCAAGTGCTCGCCTGTCTCAAGGGCTGGGGCTGGTCGGATGATGACAGCCGCCATGACATGCTTAACGTCAACGGTTCCGGTATTTCGCTTGGTCACCCCATTGGTGCAACGGGTGGTCGTATATTGGCGAACCTGACCCGTGAAATGCATCGCAGGGACGTCCGTTTCGGGCTTGAAACGATGTGCATTGGCGGCGGTCAGGGAATCGCGGCGGTGTTCGAGCGGGCATGAACTTTACTGCCGCACTGGACGCTGCCGAGGGCTACCGCGATGCGGCGAAAGCCGCGTTGGCCGCGCGCCTATCGGAGCGGTCGATTGAAGCAGACCAGCGCGCAGCGCATGGCTTTGCATGGGTGGCAACCAGCGTTGCTGCGTTGGATGCCGTTCACCTTTGGCTCGATAGCAATGGCGGCGGGACACAGTTGGACCGTCACATTGCCTCCATTATTTTTACGGAAACCTTGGGCCAACTGACGGGCGGCCTGCCAATGGGGCAGAACGAGATATTTCGGCCCGTCGACCTTGGGATAAACAACGCGGCGCAGTCACTGGCACAAAATTGCGCTTCGTGGTTGCACACCGATCAAGCCGATACGCGCGAGGCGGTGGCGCAGGCGTTGGCAGAGGGCCAGATGCCAAGCGAAAGCCTGCATGACGCCGAAGTCGACGCTATCCGTGACCAATATCGGCGGTTTACGACAAGCGAGATATTGCCGCATGCCCATAAATGGCATCTCGCGAATGACCTTATTCCAGATGCAACCATCGCCGACATGGCCGCGCTTGGCACTTTCGGCGTGTGCATCCCCGCTGAATATGGCGGTTTGGGACTATCCAAGCTGGTCATGTGCGTTGTTACAGAAGAGCTATCGCGCGGCTGGATTGGCGCAGGTTCGCTTAGCACGCGATCAGAAATCGCGGGCGAATTGATTTCAATGGGCGGCACGGAAGCGCAAAAAACGCATTGGTTGCCCATGATTGCAAGCGGCAAGATACTGCCAACCGCGGTATTTACCGAACCAGACACAGGCTCCGACCTTGGCGCGCTTCAGACGCGGGCGCGGCGCGATAATGGCAATTGGATTATAAGCGGGGCGAAGACCTGGATTACCCATGCAAGCCGTTCTGACCTCATGACCATGCTTGTGCGGACCGCCCCAGATGAAAAGGGCTATGCGGGGCTGTCTATGCTGTTGGTGCCAAAACCACGGGGAACGGAGGCTGACCTTTTTCCGGCTGCTTGCATGTCGGGTAGTGAAATCGAAGTACTCGGTTATCGCGGCATGCGTGAATATGCGCTGCAATTTGACGGTATGATTGCACCTGATGATGCTCTTTTGGGTGGTGAGGAAGGGCAGGGTTTCAAGCAGTTGATGCGCACCTTCGAGGGCGCGCGCATTCAAACCGCGGCGCGGGCGGTTGGTGTTGCGAAAAGGGCGCTGGAGCTGGGTTTGGATTATGCCACCAACCGCAAGCAATTCGGCAAAGCTATCATCGGGTTCCCACGCGTGGCCGATAAGCTTGCCATGAGCTTGGCGGATTTCGTTATGACACGCGAACTGACTTATGCCGCGGCCCGTGCCAAGGATTCCGGCAAACGCTGCGATATTGAGGCGGGTATGGCGAAACTACTGGCTGCGCGTGCGGCATGGAGCAATGCAGATGCTGCGCTCCAAATTCATGGCGGCAATGGCTATGCGCTCGAATATGAAATCAGCCGCGTTTTATGCGATGCGCGGATCTTGAACATTTTCGAAGGGGCCGCGGAAATTCAGGCGCAGGTCATTGCCAAGGGCCTTATCGGAGGACGGAGTTCATGAGCGCATGGGATGCATGGATCGGGCGCGAGGAGGTGCGGACAGATCGGATCGATGATGGTCTGGCGTCGCGCTGGCTTGCTACCCTTGATCGTGATGCGTCGAGTGATGGCAATGTGCCACAGGGATTGCACTGGTGTCTATGTGTCCCGGATGCTGTGACAGCGCAACTTGGTCCTGACGGCCACCCGGCGCGTGATGATAGCCCGAACAGTTTTCTTCCACCCGTGCCCTTGCCGCGCCGAATGTGGGCATCAAGCAAAGTAGAGTTTTTTGTGCCATTGCGGGTTGGTGAAGCGGTTAATCGCACGTCACACATCGAATCTATTACCGAAAAATCAGGCGGATCTGGCCAATTGGTCTTTGTCGATGTGGCGCATGAAACATTTGGCGTATCCGGCCTGTCTATCCGTGAGGTGCAGAGCATCGTTTATCGTGAAGGCGCCGGGCCTGACGCAGCTTTGTCGCCGCCCAAAGCGGAGCAAGGGCACATTGATTTAGATGGTTGGAGCAGCCATCGCATGCTTACACCAAGCGAGCCGCTGTTATTCCGCTTCTCCGCGCTAACGTTCAACAGCCACCGGATACATTATGATTTGCCTTATGCGCAAGGCGAAGAGCGCTATCGCGGTCTTGTCGTCCACGGCCCGTTGACCGCGACATTATTACTGGATTTGGCGGGGCGGGAGTTCGGCGATAATGCGCTTACACATTTTACCTACCGGGGCCTTTCGCCTGCAATTTGCGGTGAGGCTTTGCACCTTGTGATGCGCGGATCAGGTAATGAAATCGAAATGGCGGCTTTTGCTGCCGATGGACGGCAAGTGACTGCCGCAACAGCTCAAAGGAAATGATATGATAACTGAAAGCGAAGACATTAGCGAAATCCGCCGTGCGGTGCAGGCGTTATGCGCGGAATTCCCCGGTGCTTATTGGCGAGAAAAAGATAGCGAACGCGCTTATCCGGGCGAATTTGTTGATGCGCTAACGAAAGCAGGGTTCCTCGCCGCGCTTATCCCGGAAGTTTATGGCGGTTCTGGCCTAAAGCTCGATGCCGCAGCGGTGATCATGGAAGAAATTCAGGCAGCAGGCTGCAACGGCGCGTCGGCCCATGCCCAGATGTACATCATGAACACGTTGCTGAAATATGGCAGCGAAGAACAGAAGCAGGAATATCTGCCACGTATCGCGACAGGCGAGCTGCGCCTGCAGGCCTTTGGTGTTTCTGAACCGACCAGCGGCACCGACACGCTTTCCTTGCGGACTGTCGCTGTGCGGGACGGTGACGAATATGTCATCAATGGCCAGAAGATCTGGACCAGTCGTGCAGAATATTCCGACCTGATGATGTTGCTTGCGCGCACAACGCCACGTGAAGAGGTGGCAAGTAAGACCGAAGGGCTCTCCATCTTCTTGGTCGATATGCGCAAAGTGGTTGGCCCAAAATCCGAAGCGGGTGGGGGCATGACTATCAAGCCAATCCGTACGATGATGAACCATTCAACGACCGAAGTCTTCTTTGACGATATGCGGATCCCCGCGTCAGCCTTGGTTGGCGAAGAAGGCAAAGGCTTCCGCTATATCCTGTCGGGCATGAATGCCGAGCGTATCCTCATTGCCGCCGAATGCATTGGTGATGCCAAATGGTTCATTAAAAAGGCCAGCGATTATGCGAGCGAACGCAATGTCTTTGGTCGCGCCATTGGTCAGAACCAAGGCGTGCAGTTTCCGATCGCACGCTGCTACGCACAAATGTGCGCAGCCGAACTGATGGTGCATCATTCAGCTCAGGTTTTTGACGCTGGAGGTAACCCGGGCGCAGAGGCGAATATGGCCAAGCTTCTTGCGTCAGAAGCTAGCTGGGCTGCTGCGGACATGTGCGTCCAAACGCATGGCGGCTTTGGCTTTGCCGAAGAGTATGACGTTGAACGGAAATTCCGCGAAGCACGTCTTTACACAGTTGCCCCGATCAGCACGAACCTGATCCTCAGCTATCTTGCCGAGCATGTTCTCGGCCTTCCCCGCAGCTATTAATTGAAAGGATTCATAACATGAAAATCGATAACACAACTGCAGCAGTGGTCACTGGTGGCGCATCGGGCCTTGGCCGTGCCTCAGCTGAAGCAATGGCTGCAGCTGGCATCAAGGTTGCCATATTTGACTTGAATGAAGAAACCGGCACCGAAGTCGCCAATGCTATTGGCGGCGTGTTCTGCAAAGTTGATATCATGGACGAAGAATCGGTCGTGGCTGGCTTTGAAAAAGCGCGTGCTGCGCATGGGCAGGAACGTATCACGGTCCATTGCGCCATGGCGACACGGCGCGGGAAAACGCTCGCCTTTGACAAGGAGGCCGGTAAGCTAAAGCGCCTTTCGACGGAAGATTATGCTTATGGCGTTCACGGTATCTTGGTTGCCAGCTACCGCATCGCTTCTTTGTCCGCCGAGGGTATGGCAACGCTGGAACCATTGGAAGATGGTGAGCGCGGTGTAATCGTCTTGACGGCTTCTGTCGCTGCACAGGACGGACAAATTGGTCAGGTGACTTATG
Source organism: Sphingorhabdus sp. (assembly GCF_044357595.1). Lineage (GTDB taxonomy): Bacteria > Pseudomonadota > Alphaproteobacteria > Sphingomonadales > Sphingomonadaceae > Sphingorhabdus_B. Next base: position 21,730 of record NZ_JBIKPH010000002.1, read on the forward strand.
GTTCGGCCAAGTCCGGCGTAAATGGCTTGGTCCTGCCAATGGCGCGTGACCTCATGGACCTCGGAATTCGCGTCAACTGTATCATGCCAGGCATTTTCTCAACGCCGCTGATGCTGGGTGCTAAGCCACAAGTGCTGGAAAGCCTGGCCGCTTCGGTGCCTTTCCCAAAGCGCCTTGGCAAGCCTTCCGAATTCGGCAGCTTGGTTATGGAGTTTGTTCGCAATAGCTACTTCAACGCGCAAAGCATTCGTCTTGATGGCGCCATCCGGATGGCACCCCGTTAAATCCAATTGAAGGGACAGTATGATGTCAACCGCATATATAGTCGATGCATGCCGCACGCCGCGTGGTATCGGCAAACAAGGCAAAGGCGCGCTTGCACATTTGCATCCGCAAGAATTGGGGGCGACGGTGTTGCGGGCAATCCGCGACCGTAATGCTCTCGATACCTCCAAGGTAGATGACATCATCTGGTCAACAAGCCAGCAACGTGGCAAGCAAGCAGGCGACCTCGGCCGGCTGTCTGCACTTTGGGCGGATTACGACCTGAAAGCCAGCGGCGTTACCCTTGACCGTTATTGTGGTGGCGGGATCACCAGCGTTAGTTTCGCTGCGGCACAAATCATGGCTGGCTTTGAAGATGTCATCATTGCGGGCGGCACAGAAATGATGAGCCATCACGCTGAATGTGATGCTTGGGAAGTTGGCACTGAATATGTCGCTCTCGGCAGGGCGCGGGGGAACCAAGATTTGCATTTGGAACATCCGATCTCGCATGTGGGCGTTGCCGCTGACGCCATCGCATCGATGGAAGGCATTAGCCGCGCCGAACTTGAGGCGCTTGGCGCAGATAGCCAACGCAAGGCTAAGGTTGCGATGGATGAAGGCCGTTTCGACAAGAGTGTTGTCCCTGTCTACAACGCAGACGGGTCGGTAGCATTAGACACAGAGGAATATCCCCGTCCCGCAACCACACAGGAAAGCCTTGCCGCATTAAAGCCAGCATTTGTAGCTATAGAACAGATGGTTGCCAGTCCAGACGGCACCAATATGCGGCAGATGATAGAGCGTAAATATCCCGATCTGAAATGGGAACCAATGCATCATGCTGGAACCAGCTCTGGCGTGGTCGATGGCGCAGCGGCATTGCTGCTGGCGTCGGAAGCCGCGATTAAGGAGAATGGCTGGAAACCGCGCGCACGCATTGTCGCTTCGGTAAACGTGGGTGATTGCCCGACGCTCATTCTGAATGCGCCTGCACCTGCAGCGCGCAAGGCGCTTGAGCGTGCGAACCTAAGCGTTGCAGACATTGACGTTTGGGAGATCAACGAGGCATTTGCTGTCGTGACCGAAAAGGCGATTCGTGACCTTGGCATTGACCGCAATAAAGTGAACATCAACGGCGGTTCAATAGCTTTGGGCCACCCGATTGGCGCGACGGGGGCGATCCTCATTGGAACCGCTCTCGATGAATTGGAACGCTCAGGCGGACGTTACGCGCTGATTACCATGTGTGCATTTGGCGGTATGGCGCCAGCTATGATCATTGAACGTGTCTAAGCGGCATCCGCAAGCAACTCTAAAGGGGTAAGAAAAATGCCAGGCGTTTTGGATGGCGTGACCGTTATCGAACTTGCAGGAATCGGTCCCGGGCCGTTTTGCGGCATGATGCTGGCCGATCACGGTGCGCGCGTTATTCGAGTGGAGCGTCCGGGTAATGCCGGACGTTTCGGCGAAGGTGGAAATCGCGATATTCTCAACCGCAATCGTGAGCGGATCGAGCTAGATCTTAAAAACCCTGAAGCGATTGCGCAGATCAAGGAACTGGCAAAATCCGCCGATGCACTTATCGAAGGTTATCGGCCCGGCGTGCTTGAACGGCTAGGTATCGGGCCAGATGTATTGTTGGCGATAAATCCAAAGCTTGTTATTGGCCGGATGACCGGATGGGGACAGGAGGGGCCTATGGCTCCGCTTGCCGGGCACGACATCAACTATATCGCCTTGTCCGGCGCCCTCCACTCATATGGGCGCAAGGGTGAAAAACCGACATTTGCGACGAACGCAGTCGGCGATTTTGGTGGCGGTGGCATGATGCTCGCATTTGGCGTTGTGTCGGCGATTTTGCACGTCCGTTCCGGAGGTATTGGACAGGTTGTTGATTGCGCGATGGTTGATGGTGCAGCCATCCTTTCAGCTATGACATACACATTCCTTGCCAACGGCCAATGGCAAGACGAGCGCGGTGTCAACCTGCTCGATAGTGGTGCGCATTTTTACGACACTTATGAAACTAAGGACGGCAAATGGGTCTCGCTAGGTTCAATTGAACCGCAATTTTATGCGCTGTTGCTCGAGAAAACGGGCCTAGATGCAGACGCCGATTTTGCGCAGCAAATGGACCAGTCGCGTTGGGATGAATTGAAGGGGCGCATGGCCGAGGTTATGCTTACGAAGACCCGCGACGAATGGTGTACGATCATGGATGGAACCGACATCTGCTTTGCGCCGGTTCTAAGCCTTACTGAAGCGCCTAAGCATCCTCATGTGGCCGCGCGGGGTACTTTTGTTGAAGATGCAGGAATTGTACAACCAGCACCCGCCCCGCGATTTTCGGCGACCCCTGCCGATCCAGTGAAAATGGCTGGCTGGTAAACGACGGTTTTAATGCTTATCGTCGACGAGTGGGGGCGGGCTACCTAACGAAAGCAGTAGCAGAATAGCTATGCCGACTCCTCCGGTCAGAACGATGAGCACCGCGTCATAGCTTCCGGTTGAGTCAAAAGCCCTACCGACAAGCCACGATGCCAAGCCGATTCCGATGCCATAGAGGCTAATCAAAGTTCCAAATACAAGACCATATCTGCGTGTTCCGAAATAGCGACTGGACAGATAGGCGACTGCATCCGTCTCGCTTCCCATGCCAAGCCCGATGAGTATCGCTAGTGCCGACGCGGATAAAAAGTCCAACGGGAAATTAATGAGCCATAGGCACGCGAAAGCGGGAAGTGAGAACGCGACCGCTGTAACCAGTCGCGTCGGAAAAATATCATAAAGCATCCCTGTTCCAAGGCGCCCCACTATCATTGCCGGCCCCACGAACAGGGCAACAGAAGCAGCCTCCGCGCGAGACAGTCCGGCATCGGCAAGCATGGGCTGCAAATGAACAATAAAAGTGCCGATGCACGAACCAATCAAAAGAAACGCTATGCCCAGACGTTGAAAAACTGGGGAAAGAATAACATCTCGCCATCCACCCTTGGGTTCGGTCACGGATGCGGGCAGGTTGCGTAACGCGAGGTGCGATATTGATTCTTCTCTTGGAAGGAACAACCAGCAGGGAATGATAAGCAACACAAATGCACATGCGGCGATAAGTGGGTAAACACCTTTAACGCCAACCATCGTCTCCATCGCCAACACGATGTGAGGGATGGTGCTGACCAATATTCCCGCTCCTGCAAGCGCACTCGCTAGAGCCAAGCCTCGTCTCTTCGAAAAATGTTCGACAACTAGTTTGGTAAAAAGGATCGCGCTAATCCCGGAGCCGGCAATCGTAAACAGGACGTACGCGGCATACCATGTCCATATCTCCTTGGTTACCAAGCCCAGTGAGGCGGTGCCGAGCACGAAAGCCACAATGCCAGGCAACACGATCCGCCGAACGGGATATCGATCGGCCAACAGGCCGATTGCAACATTTGTAAAAGGATGCATGAAACTTGAGATGGTCAAGGCAAAGGCAATATCTCCTCTTGACCAGCCATAGGAATCCCCCAGCGGTTTAACCATCGCACCTAAAACATGAGAATGGGTGCCACCGATCGCGATGGCTACTGAGGCCGCAAACAACATCCCCAGTTTTGCAGAGTTCGTCATAGGCTGGGTAGTTTCGTTCATTTTCTCTCCGAGGAATTTGCCTTCTATGACCGTCAACGGCTTTATTTCATTGCCAAGCGGCAATACGATAAGAACGCGGTCTCTAGCCAAGACCAAAAAGTACGACGGTCCTCCCTGCCGCGGTTCGGCTGCGCCAACTACGCGGCCTCTAATATCTTCTTTAGTTCCGGCTGGCTGGGCTTATGAGACGGAGTGCGAGCGAACTCTTCAACCTCAAGAAGTTTCGTAGGCACCTGATACGCAGTCAGTTTCTCACGCAAATATGCACGCAAGTCAGGTTCGGACAGGCTATGACCCGTGCGAACGCGATAACCCGCCGCAGGTACTTGACCGAGGCGGACGTCTGGCAAAGCTACGACACATGCTTCCAGAACATCAGGATGAGATTCGATGGCTTTGACCACATCGTCAGGAATAATCTTAAAACCACCGCGAATAATCGCATTATCTGCCCTGCCAAGTATCCATAAAAAATTGAGGTCATCCATCCGTGCTAGATCGGTAGTTCTAATCCAACTCTTGCCATCGCCCAAATGTTTAGCACGCAGTTCGAGCACGCCCTTCTCGCCAAGTGGGAGAGGGGCGCCAGTTTCGGTATCGACAATGCGACCATCAATCCCAGGATTCATCCGACCTACACTCCCGCGTCGTTCGGCTGCATATTTTTTGAAATCAGGAAGTGTCCAGCCAGCAACTCCACCAGCAAATTCGGTGGCGCCATAATTTTGTAAGATGGGAACGCCGTATGTTTCGTAAAAAAGGTCCGCCATGCCAGGATCGAGAGGAGCCATGGATGTACGAAATACAGCTAGGCTCGACAGCGCTTCCTTTGGCACTTTGGCATCAAGGATCATGCGCAAAACAGAAGGTGGTGCGCTTACAACTCTTGGCTGGTGGCGTTTGATTGCATCTACAAATTCGTCGAGCCGGAACCGTTCGATCAAACAAGCTTTACGCCCTGCCGACAATGTCAGGAACAGCCCGAAAATTCCACCGATGTGCGCGAAGGGGGTGTTAGCAATAGTCACAGCGCGCGATAACTTAGGCTCAGCACTAAGGTCACGATTTTCAAACACGGCCGCATCCAGTACCATTTTTGAGAAATTTGCAGCAGGTAGAGGAATTCGCTTTGGCACGCCGGTCGTACCGCTTGTAAGCATTTCAATGCCGATACCATTGGCGTCGGTTATAAAATCGCTTCCAGTCTTGTCGAAAATCTTCTGAACCGGATTGATCGGGTTACCGGTTACTTCGAGACAAAGCGCACCTGATAGGCGCGCCGCTTCGCGAATTTCCGGACGTTGGAAATCAGCGCTTCCTGCAATGATGACGGGTGTTTTGAGTGTCATAATATCATTTGCCAGCTTTGCATCCGGCAACATTGGGTTCAGCGTTACGATGCACCGGTCGTTGATTATCGTTCCGATGATAACGGCGGCCATAAGCGGATTGTTGCGCAATATGCCACCAATCCTGGCGCCCGGCCCAATATCATTTTCTTTCAGCAGCAATTCGATTGCATCGATAATGCCATTCAACTCGGCCCAGCTAGTCCATGTTTTTTCGTACTCCAGTGCCGGAGCGCTCGGGTCAATCGTCATTACATTACGGACGATTGAACTCAGACTAACCATATGCAAAAACTCCATCGAGTCGATTGATTTAATATATAGCGGATTTATATGAATGACACGTTCGAAAAGCAAGGCGCTTGGGTAAGCGCTTCAAGAAGGGGGCGACTTGGACCAGTTTTACGACGAAGTTGCCGTTATAAATGGTGAAGTTAATTTTTGAATAATCGCAGCGATGGTATCCTAAATGGCAGAATGCTCTAACTTTGCCCAGCTGGTAATCGAAGAGATAGAAAGCACGAGTGGAATGGATGCTACCAAACCCCTATGTTGCCTGAGAGTCCGTGGCAAAGCAGTGGAGACGTGGTGGGCGATTTAGCTATGCGAGTGATTGGAAAGGTAAGGCAAGTGGCCTAATGATGCCTAAAGACGTTTAGCGGTCTGTCAGTCGAACTAGGCGATATTGACTTTATAAGTAACTGCAAAAGGGGTTGATTAATGAATTTCGAACTCGCTGAAGAGCACCGGATGCTAAAAGATCTGGTCCGCAAATTCGTCGACTCACAGCTTGTGCCGCTAGAGAGCGAAGTGCTGGCGCGAGATACGGCGGGTAAGGGCAGCTATCTTACGAAGGACGAACAAGCACGGGTCGATGCAGTTTCAAAAGATCTCGGTCTTTGGGGTCTGGATGCACCCGAAGAAGTCGGCGGCATGAATTTACCAATGGTGGCCATGGTAGGAGTGGGCGAGGAATTGGGGCGGACCGCGACACCATATACCCTTCCGCCGGACTCTCCGAATTTGCGTATGATGATGGCGGCTGCGGACGAAAAGCAGCGCGAGCATTATCTTGCACCCTATGTGCGGGGTGAAACCATTTCTGCCATTGGCATTTCGGAGCCTGGTGCTGGTGCTGATCCGCAATTGATGAAAACCACCGCGGTCCAAGATGGCGACGACTGGATCATTAACGGCCGCAAAATCTGGATTACCAAAGCGGATGAAGCCGATTTTACGATCTTGATGGCCGTAACCGACAAGAATGCCAATGGACGCAATGGCATGTCGGCATTTTTGGTGGACCGCGATACGCCCGGGTTCAATGTGTTACGTAAAATCCCGATGATTGACGGCACCGCGACATATGAAATCGCGCTTGACGATTGCCGTGTTCCGGGCTGGAAATTGCTCGGGACGCGCGGTCAGGGGTTTTTGCCCATGCAGGTGCGGCTTGGTACTCGGCGTATTGAAATGGCGTCCTGGTCGATCGGTATGGCGCAGCGCGCATTGGACATGATGATTGAATATGCGCCACAGCGCGTCACATTTGGGAAACCTTTGTCTTCACGCCAGACGGTTCAAAATTGGATAGCCGATGCCGCCACACGCATTCATGCCATGCGTTTGATGACCTATGACTGCGCGTGGAAAATCGATGAAGGGCGCGACACGCGGCAGGAAATTTCGATGATCAAATCATATTGTACCGAAGCGGCATATGACATCGTCGACCATGCGATGCAGATGTTCGGTGGCATGGGCATGACACGCGAAATGCCGCTATATCTGCTTTCAAACAAGCTGCGGACGATGCGCATCTACGATGGACCAAGCGAGATCCACAATTGGGTGGTCGCCCGCGATTTGCTCGGGACCCGCGAGTGACCGAGGTGCAAGGAAAATTCATAGTTCGAACCGACATACAAAATCATGTCGGAATAATCAGTTTTTCATGCCCACCCTATAATCATGTGTCCGTCGAATTGCTTCGTGCGATGGCAGACCAGATTCTTGCGCTGGACGAAGTTGATGATTGCCGGGTCGTTATCTTGCGTTCGGAAGGTAAAGTTTTTTGCGCGGGTGCGGACTTCAACGAAGGCGGTGATTTTGCTGCTGACGATGATGATGCCGCAGTGCTCGCGCTTTATGCGCAGGCGGCGCGCCTTTATTCCAACCGTAAACCGGTCATAGCAATCGTCCAAGGCGCGGCCATTGGCGCAGGACTTGGACTGGCTTTGGTTGCGGATTTCCGGATTGCATCTGAACAAAGTCGCTTTGCTGCCAACTTCGTAAAGCTCGGCTTTCACGCAGGCTTTGGTATCTCAACCCGGTTGCCTGAGATCATTGGCCAACAAAATGCTGCCCGCATGTTACTGACGGGTGAACGCGTTAACGGCGCGACTGCCCTTGATTGGGGGCTTGTAGACATGTTGGCGACGACCGAAGATTTGGAAAAGTCTGCAATGCATTTTGCACTTCAGATTGCGGAGAATGCTCCGCTAGCGGTTGAGGCGACAAGGGCAACATTGCGTGGGGATATCTCTGGCCGCGTGCAGTCGGCCATGCGTTTCGAAGCAGGGGTTCAAAGCAGGCTGAAGAAAACCGAGGACTTTGCTGAAGGCGTTCAGGCTGTTGCTCTGCGCCGGCCAGGGCAGTTTAGCCGCAAATAGGCATTTAAGTGAGGCTTTCCAGAAAGGATCGAAGCGCAGTGGGAATCGATGTTGGCCGCCTTGTCCGGGCATCTACATAGACATGCACGAAAAAGCCTTCGGCTGCCGCGATATCCTCACCATGTTTGAACAGACCAACTTCAAAACGGACGCTGGAGTTTCCAATATGTGCAACGCGAATGCCTGCGTCGACGGTTTCCGGAAAGCTTAGTGCAGATGCGTATCTACATCCCGTTTCAACGACCAAGCCAATGACATCGCCATTTTGTGGATCAAGCAAACCTTCGTCAATCAAGGTTGCATTGACCGCCGTGTCAAAGAAACTGTAATATACTACGTTGTTGACATGGCCATATACGTCATTGTCCATCCAGCGCGTGGTGATCGTCCGAAAGCGAGGATAGTTGTACCGCATCCCGGACTCTTTGGAAGATTTTTGAGGAGCGGCCGGAGCGATTTTTGTACTATTGTTCACAAAAGCTTCCATGATTGACTGGAACCCGCCAATGGTCAGGGGCACCTAATTTGGGGTTGTCGGTTCAACGGGTGTAATGAAAGAGGGTTCTAAAGTGAAGGTAAAAGCTGCAATCTTGCGGGAAATGGGGGCAATAGCGCCCTATGCGTCGTCTCGGCCTTTATCCATCGAGGAAGTAGAGCTTGATGCGCCCGGCTTTGGCGAGGTTCTGGTGAGAATTGCCGCAGCTGGTCTGTGCCATTCCGATCTTTCGGTTATCAACGGCAGCAGACCGCGGCCAATGCCGATGGCCATTGGCCATGAGGCTGCAGGTGAGGTGGTCGCTATTGGCGATGGCGTAGATGATTTGTTGCCGGGCGACCATGTTGTGATGGTTTTTATGCCAAGCTGTGGGCATTGCCTTCCTTGCGCCGAGGGACGCCCGGCGTTGTGCGAACCCGGAGCAGGCGCCAATGGCAAGGGAACATTGCTGTCCGGAGGCATCCGCTTGCATCAAGAAGGCGCGGCATTGCATCACCATCTCGGCTGCTCTGCCTTTGCTGATCATGCCGTAGTCTCGCGCCGGTCGCTCGTTAAAATCGACAAGGACCTGCCGTTTCAGGAAGCTGCACTGTTCGGGTGCGCTGTTTTGACGGGGGTTGGCGCAGTGGTGAACACTGGGCGCGTTCAGGCGGGCGAAAGCGTTGCGGTAATCGGCTTGGGCGGCGTTGGCCTTGCCGCTGTTTTGGGTGCGATCGCGTGCGGCGCGTCACAAATCATTGCGGTTGATGTATCTGATGAGAAGCTCGCGCTCGCAACGTCTATGGGCGCGACTGCGACCGTTAACGCGCGTGATCCTGACGCAATCGAGAAAGTCCGCCAATTAACAGGTGGTGGGGCGGATTTCGTATTTGAATTTGCCGGTGTTGGCGCGGCGTTGGAGAACGCTTACAAAATGACAAAAAGGGGCGGTACAACCGTTACCGCTGGTCTCCCGCCGCCTGACGTGAATTTGGCGTTAAATATCGTTAGTTTGGTGGCAGAGGAACGTACCGTCAAAGGAAGCTACATCGGTACCTGTGTGCCAGTTCGCGATATTCCTCGGTATATTGCGCTATACCGCGCTGGACGTCTGCCGGTCGACCGCCTGCTGAGCGGAACCATCGGCCTTGATCAGATAAACGAAGGATTCGACCGCTTGCATGAAGGGGCAGTTGTAAGGCTGGTCGTTGATTTTGAGCAAGGTCAAAGTTGAAGGACTGTCCTCAGCCTGAGTAGTATCGCGGTTAAAGCCGAATGACTATTTTACCGACATGCTTTCGGGTCGCAAGATAAGCAAAGGCTTTCGCCGCTTCGTTAAACCCAAAAACACGATCGATTATTGGATCAAACCGACCATTCATGAAGGCTAAAAGTGCTACCAAGTCAGCTCTAGATCCTACTGAAATACCCCGAATTACACCCATGGTTGACATGAGAGGTATCGGACTGATGGTGTTCATAGGATTTTCGAGCAGCCCGATAAGCGATATCTCCCCTTCCGGAGCCAAGGCTGCCATTGACTTCGGAAGACTCCCGGCGCCGCCGACTTCAACCACTCGGTTTACGCCGCGCCCGCCCGTTAATGCTCGTATTTGCTCGCCCCAGCTGGAATCCGTCGCATAATGAACTACATGATCGGCACCAAGCGACCGAAGGGTTTGGACTTTTGCATCACTGGATGTCGTTGCGATGACCGTACAACCCATCGCCTTGGCAATCTGAAGTGCGAAGACAGAAACGCCGCCAGATCCAAGTATGAGTACATTAGATCCCGGCCGCAAAACGGCGCCGCGAGTGAGCGCCGACCAAGCCGTGACACCGGCACAAGGCAAAGTGGCGGCTTGTTCATAAGAAATGCCTGCGGGAAGCAAGACTACCGCTTTGGCGGCGATCGAAACATATTGAGCCAACACGCCATCCACAGCACCGCCGAGATCGGTTCCTGTTTGAACAGGGTCGTAAGGCCCATCAATCCAGCCAGGACGAAAGGGTATAACTACGCGCTCTCCGGGTTGAACGTCAGATACGCTTGACCCGCAAGCGACGATTTCCCCTGCCCCATCGGATGTTGGGATGATGTCGGTCTTTGGCCCATAGGGTTGTGGACCATAGACCATCATCAGGTCGCGGGCATTTAACGAAACGGCATGGATCCGGACCAGTACCTCATCTGGCCCAATAATGGGTTGAGCTTCTTGGCGCAGCGAGAGATTGGTCAGCGCTCCCGCTTCTTTTAGGCGATAGACCTGCATTCTTCGCATTACGGTCATCCTCAAACATGGCTCAGTTAGGCGTTTGGCCGATGGCGTGGCGCGCTGCGACCCAGCCAAAGATGAAAGCTGGAGAGATGCTGGCACCTGCACCCGGATAAGTTTTGCCCATGACTGATGCCGTTGAGTTTCCGGTTGCGTAGAGACCCGGCATGATGCTGCCATCTTCTTTCACGACGCGCGCGAATTCGTCGGTCATAATACCGCCAAAAGTTCCCACATCGCCTGGGTAAATCGCTACCGCATAATATGGGGGTTTCTCGATTGCGCCAAGACCTGGATTAGGGCCATGGGAAGGATCCGCAAAAGTTAGATCGTAGGCTTTTGATCCACGTCCGAAATCTTCATCTTTGCCGTTTTTCGCAAAGCCATTGAAGCGTGTTATTGTGGACCTCAAATTATCCGCTGGAACATTGATCAGTGCGGCCAGATCTTCAATTGTGTCCGCCTTCTTCATGTAACCACTGTCGAACCATGATTGCGGAGTTGCGCCGGCATGGAAGCTCCAAGGGTATCGGTCACGATGGCGTGATTCGATGATTGCCCAAACAGGGACATCGCCACCTGCGTAAAGGGCTTGGCCATTGGCCATATAACTTTGGGCTTCGTTGGTATAACGTTCACCCTTTTGGTTTACGATGATGCAATGAGGCTTTGGAATGTCCAGAACATGGAGATAGCGTTCGCCTGTTGGAGGCAGCGATGTCAAAATCCATACAGCACTATCCATGAAGTCCAGCGCCGCGCCGTGCGACTTCGCAATTTCGATCATTTCACCGGTGTCGCCGGGGTTGGCATTCGTCCATGTGACCGACGAAGGTTTTGGTCCATATTGTTTGCGCATCGCTTCATTATGTGAGAATCCGCCTGCGTTTATCAGGACGCCGTCGCGCGCCTCGATGCGCCACGGTTTTCCGTCCTTCTGAGTAACGACACCCGTTATCCTGCCATTTTCCTCAACAAGTTCTGAAACGCCCGAATTGATACGAATATCAATATTCTGGCGAACAGCCATCTGCAGCATGCGACCCTGTATAGCGGTGCCCGCGCCAACATACTCGCGGCCCAGCAGCTTGGCTTTGATAATACGCATCCCGAGTGAAAGCGCTGCTAGTTTACCGTCTAAAGTTGTTTTTATAAGCATAAGCCTGCGGCCTTCGATACCTCTGACAGGGAGGCTTGAAAGACCACGCCTTAGTTTGGACGCCCATTCAGCGGGCAGTTCCTTAACGTTGAATGGCTCAACTGCCAATGAGCGGCTCTCGGCTAGGCCGCCGGGAAGATCGTCATGATAATCTGACCATCCATCGCAGCGAATGAACGGCATACCTTTCGCCTCAAGGTAATCAACCAGCTTTGGCCCTTGATTAAGGAACATGTCTTTGCGGCTTCGTGAAGTTGCCGGGCCGAGGTCACCTACGGCAGCATCAAGATAGGTTCGGCCTTTTTCGGCGCTATCGTTTATGCCGTCACGCGCCTGCAATGGGTGGTTGGGTATCCAGAAGACCCCGCCAGACATAGCAGTTGATCCGCCAATCTTATCTGTTTTTTCGAGTACAACCGGCGTTTTTCCTGAATCAGAAACAGCCAGAGCTGCCACTATCGATCCGCCACCACTTCCAACTACGATAAAGTCTGCGCACTCGTCCCACTGGCTCATGTTATCGATCCCTCTCGTTAAGCTTGATATCGTCGGCTTGATGCGAAAGAGGCCAGGCCTCAACCGAAAAACCGAATGCTCTGTTTTATCATCTAACTAAGTAACATGGCTATTTGCAAGCATTCATCTCAACAGAGGAACTTGCTTTAAGGCAACCTTTGGGTCTAGAAGTAAAGTAAGCTATCAAGGAATTTATATTGTCTAACGGATTTGCAGCTATCCCTGTCGGCAGCCAAAGCAATGCAGCTGCCGTGCGAGTGCCGAAAACGGCCGAACTTGTTGCCAAGCAGATACGAAATGCCATCATTCGGGGCGAGTTGAGCGATGGTGACACGCTGCCAGCTGAATCGCATCTTATCGCCGAGTTTGCTGTTTCGCGTCCGACGATACGCGAAGCGGTGCGCATCCTCGAATCAGAGGGTTTGGTAACGGTTGCGCGCGGTGCCCGGGGCGGCGCCCGCATTAGTTCCCCAAATTACGAAATGATAGAGCGGGCGGCCGGCATTATCCTTCAGTCGCAGCGGGTCACAATTGGTGACCTCTATGAGATGCGAACTTTGATCGAGCCGCCTGCAGCTCGTCTGGTCGCTGAAAGGAATAGCGAAAAAGCGGTTCCGATATTGCGGCATTTCATTGAAGATGAAATGAGCGTCATGACAGACCGGTTTGCAGTCACGCTGAAGATTGCCGCATTTCATAGATTGCTTATGGAGCTTTCAGGTAACAAAACACTCAATGTGTTTTCCCAAGCTCTCCGCGGACTTGTCGAAGGACATCTCTCCCTCTCGCAGCGCAGAAGTCCAGTCACCGATCCCGAATTTTCTCAAAAGCAAGTGCGGTTCGGATTAAAATCTCATTCCAAATTGGTTGACCTCATCGAAGCGAAGGATGGGGATGCAGCAGAAGCGCATTGGAAGGATCATATGGTCGCCGCGGGACAAGTCTGGTTATCGCAAATTGGACCAAGCAGCCTGGTCGATCTGCTGGATTGAATCTTATCTTGCTGCTCGACAGCTTTATTCTAATCATATAACGGATATTATCGATATTCGTTGATGAAAAGGGAAAGCCTCTCATGGCAGATAAACAATTTGTGGCAGATTCTGCTGTTTTGCTGGAAGTATACAAGCGGGCAGCTTTGTTGAAGGCCAATGATGAGCGAGCACGCAAAGCGATTCGGACCGGTCAAATTGCGATGACGTATTATTCCTATCGGGGGCAGGAAATCATCCCATCTGTGATGGGTCAGATTTTGCGCGATGATGACACGCTTTGTACGATTTACCGTGGCATCCATGACATGCTCGGTAAAGGGTTCCCTTTGCGTGAATTGTGGGCAGAGCTTGCTGGCCGGACAACCGGTTCTTGTAAGGGAAAAGGTGGTCCGATGCACCTTACCTATCCGCCAAAGGGGATCATGGTGACCACCGGTATCGTTGGCTCGTCTGCACCCATTGCGAACGGTCTTTCTTGGGCGGCCCAACTAGACAAGAGTGATCGCGTTTCGGTTTGCACATTTGGTGATGGTGCCTCCAATATCGGCGCCGTTCATGAGGCGATGAACCTCGCCTCAGTTTGGAAACTTCCGACAATCTTTGTGTGCCAGAACAATCTTTACGCTGAGCACACGACTTTCGAAAAAATGACTGGCGGTCATAACATAGCAAATCGAGCTGAAAACTATGGTATGCCCGGCGTACGCGTTGATGGCAATGATCCCGAAGCCATGTACTCCGCATTTGCAGAAGCGGTAGCGCGTGCCCGCGCTGGTGAGGGGCCAACCCTTCTTGAATGCATGACTTTCCGCTTTTTCGGCCATGCCATGGGGGATGATGACAGCTACATTCCGCCCGAGCAAAAGGCAGCCGCGATCGAAGCTGACCCGGTACCTCGCTTGCGTGCTCGCCTTATTGCTGATCGCATTGCGACCGAAGAAGAACTGGCATCGCACGAGGCTGATGTTGAAGCCCAAATTGAAGCCGCCGTTGAATTTGCTCTGGCATCACCATGGCCGGATCCGGATTCGTTGCGGTTCGACGTATTTGAGAAGGAGCTGGCAGCATGAGCGACACAGCAAACGAAATGAAACCGACAGTTTCCATTCTAGCGGCAATTGCCAAGGCCTATCAAGATGCATTTGCGGAGGATCCCAAGGTTATAACCCTGGGTGAAGATCTTGCGGATCCAGAAGGGGGCGGTGTGGTCAAAATTACAAAGGGCTTATCCACAACCTTTGGAGATGACCGTGTTCGCTCAACCCCGATTTCCGAACAGGCCATTATTGGGGCGGCGATCGGTGCAAGTCTCGCCGGATACAAGCCTGTGGCTGAAATCATGCTTATGAACTTCACGACCGTGGCCATGGATATGATTGTAAATCATGCTGCCAAGCTGCGCTTTATGTCTGGAGGGCAGACCAGCGTTCCGATCGTCATACGCACGATGACCGGTCTAGGAATGGGTAATGGTGGCCAGCACACCGATTACCTTGAGGCATGGTTTGCCCATACCGCAGGTATCAAGGTTTGCGCGGCCTCTACACCTGAGGATGCTTACGGACTCTTGCGTTCGGCAATTGATGATCCTGATCCGGTGCTATTTATCGAGAACCTGCCGTCTTATTTCCCTCCAGTTTCAATGGCCATGCCAGACAGCAGCCATCGGGTGCCATTGGGTAAGGCCGCTATTCAGAGAGAAGGTAGCGACGTCACCGTTGTAAGCTATTCTCGGATGGCTATCGAAGCGCGTCAGGCGGCCGATATGGCTGCAGAGCAGGGCATTTCCGTCGAGGTTATTGATCTGCGCACCATTGCACCCTGGGATCGCGAAACGGTTCTGACGTCGGTACGCAAAACCGGTCGGGTTGTTATTGCACATGAAGCGGTTAAGCAGCATGGCGTCGGCGCCGAAATCGCTGCGGTTATAAGTGAGGAACTTTTTGGCCAGTTGAAAAAGCCAGTCAAACGATTGGGCGGCCATTTCTCAGCAGTCCCATATTCGCGACCGCTTGAAAGTGCTTTCGCACCCGATGCCGCCAGAATTCTTGCGGCAATCACCGATCTGGTAAGTTAAGGACTAAAAATATGGCAATTCAGGTTACCGTTCCGAAAATCGGTTTTTCGATGAGTGAGGGTGTATTGAGTGAGTGGCTGGTCGAAGATGGCGCGCAGGTTGTCGAAGGGCAGGCGCTCTATTCAATGGAAAGCGAGAAATCTACCAATGAAGTTGAGAGCCCTGCCACGGGTACTCTAAAAATCATCGGTGAAATCGGCGAAACTTACGAAGTGGGAACTGTAATCGCCGAAATCGGCTAGTCTCAATCTAAGAGGGGCGGCGGTGCGCCGCTCCTCGAATTCTTTTTGCAGTTGTATCAAATCTGCTGCTCTCCGCGACTGATGATATCGGTGCCGCCATCAATAAAAATGTTCTGGCCAACCATGTAGGAGCAATCTGGACTTGCCAAAAAGGCAAGGAGCCGCGCGATATGTTCCGGTTCGGCATAGTCGTTCAGCGCTATCGGAGTAACCTCTGCAAGCATTGCGCGGCCTTCAGCGGTTGCCAGGATCGGCGCCGTCATCGGAGTGCGAACCGGCCCAGGGGCTATGCCGTTTATCAGGATGCCGTTACCTGCCCATTCCGGTAATATTGCGGTACGTCGGATCCAGCGACTAAGCGACAGTTTGGTTGAAGCATAAGTTAGCACATCATTGCCCGCTGCCTCATCAAGCGCAGCAGATTCGTTACCGGAAAGGCAGGCATCTACAAGCGGATGATGGCTGGGCAAGATGATTGCCGAGGACGAGATAATTGCCACACGCGGTGCGCTGGACGACATCAGGGCGTTGTGCAGTCCTTCGACTATCGACACGGTTCCAAAATAGTTGACTGCAACCATTGCCTTCGCGTCCGCCCCTGCCAGTCCTGCGCACGCTACCACACCATCTAGTGTGCCGCCTGACATCTGCAGTGTTTTGCTGATGCCATGCCTGCGACCTTGAACGGTCGAGAGGTCTGCAATAATGTCGGTGTCGGATCGACCGGTATCCTGAATATCCAGACCGATCACATTACAGCCCCGCGCCCGCAGCAGTGCCGCCGTTGCCTTGCCAATACCACTGGCTGAACCGGTTACCAAAATCGTACGGGACATACTCATTTCTAAAATACTCAGCTCTCAAATAGACCATGATCGATCATGGCATGGGCAAAACGGGATGCTACAGCTGCGTTGAATTCCTCCGGTTGAAATGATGGCATGTTCGTGAGCCAGACGGTGAGACCATACGCTAGATATTTGCGATACCGGTCAAGCGCATGGGCCAAGCTTGGTGCAGGCCAACCGTGACACGCGCGTTGATCGAGATAGTGTTGTAGCAATGCTTTCTCTTCTGATCGCCGGTCCTTGGGGGATAATGAAGAGCCTATAAGATAGGCGACATCATACGCCCAACCTCCGCGCCAGACGCACTGCCAGTCAAGCAACCCAAGTTTCCCATCAGGCAGGCTGTAGCTGTTACCAATATGGGCGTCGCCGTGTAGCATGCAGTGCTCATTATCTTCACGGCCAAAAGCTGCGGTACGCCCAATAGCAGCGGAGATGCTCGCGGCATTGCGCGAAACCTCTGGCAAGGCGGCACCGCGGGGCATTGCCAGAAATGTCTCCAGCGTCGGGATCGCGCTTACATATGTGAGATAGGAATCGGGTTCCACAGAATCCCAGAAGAGCGGACGAAGCCAGTCATGCGCACCGAGCCATTCGGTACTGCGCGTTAAGCTGTGCATCCGAGCGAGCGCGGACAAAAGGGTTGCTAAGGCCTGGGGTGACAGGTGTTCAAGCGGGCTATTGAAATGTGCTTTGCGCTCTGCCAAATCCTCGAGCAGGACAATGCCATCCAATGTGTCTTCGTCCCAGGACGCGCCATAAAAGTCAGGAACTTCCAGTCCAAGTTCGGGCAACAGCTCGGCGTACACACGTGGCTCACGGGAGAAAATGCCAACTTTGCGCAGGATCTCGCTCGATTCTTCCCACCCCGCTTTCACCCACATCGTGCGTGGGCCGTCCCCGTCTGCATCAAGCGTGACCTTCACCTTGGTTGCGGTGCCATGGATTGAACCATCAGTATGAACGGCTTTGACGTTTAGGGTTGGAAATTTTTTAGATAGCAGCGTTTGCATCAGTTCGGGTGTGATCTGGCTAAAGTCTCTGCCGGTCATACGCCCAGCACTCCAAATGTATCGAGATCAAGCATTGCCATGGCAAAGCGTGATGCTGCAGCGGTGTTATTGGCCTCCGTCTGGAATTGCGAACTGTTGAGCATCCAGATCAACAAGCCCCAGATGACGTCGCGGCGATAGGCTAGCCAGGCACTATCGAATGACGGGATATCTATTCCTTCATGGCCTAAGCAGTGCAGATAATGCTGCAACAGTGCGCCGTCCCAACGCCTGCGGTCTGCCACATCAAGTCCCGCGATCAAGAAATAGCTAACATCGATCGACCATGCCCCACGTCGTGGTTGCATGTCGAGAAATCCAGGTGTTCCGTCTGCATCAAGATACAGATTACCCAAGTGCATATCGCCATGATTGACTACCATAGCCATATTTTCGGACTTATGCGCTAACGTCATAGCAAGATGTGCCGCCCGGACACGCGCTGGATCAAGCAGGATTTTTGGCATGACCGCCCCCCGCGGAGCATTGGCATAACGCTGAAATTCGCTCGGTGTAGTCAGCAGATGGAAATAATGGGCCACGCACTTTTCGCTAGTATCTGGCGCCCATCCAAAACGTGTATTCAGGTCAGGCGCATTCCAAGACCCCGCATGGAATTTAGCCAAGCCTTCGAGATAACGTTTGGCCAGATCAAAACCTATGGGCTCCTGCAATTTCAGGAACTGCACATCGCGCAGGCACAAATCCTCCAGCACTACCAGCGCGTGCCCTTCACTATCCATGGCTGCTCCTAAACATTTTGGAGCATTCAGTTCGACCGCAGGCATCAGGTCCGCATAAGCGTGATACTCGTTTACATGCATCATGCGCATATCATTGCTATGCGATTCAAACCCGATTTTCATCATCAGGCTAGACGGAAAATCGTTGCGGTTTGTGCGTGCCGCCAGCCGCAGCTTAGTGCACGCACCATGCTGGACATCAACGATGGATAACGAATCGACAATCAACCCGGGTTCAGTCTTCGAAAGAAGGTGCGTCAGCCACTCGGCTGAAATATCGGACTGGTTCTTTGGAATCTCCATATCCTGCTCCTGAAATTCGGGGTTGATTTAAAAGGGCTGTAATCAGTTAAATAAATGATATTATTCTTGTCGTGGCAAGTCCTATCTGTGAAGATGCGTACGCCGTGAACAAGAAACGCGCCAAAATTTATGCAGGGAGGAACAACAATGACAAATCTAGCTGGAAAAACGTTGTTCGTGACCGGAGCGAGCCGAGGTATTGGGCTTTCCATTGCGTTACGCGCTGCCCAAGATGGCGCCAACGTCGTCATCGTTGCCAAAACTGTCGAACCTCATCCGTCATTGCCGGGTACGATCTACACTGCAGCAGATGAAATCGAAGCTGCAGGAGGCAAAGCCTTGCCTGTACCGGTTGATTTGCGGGATGATGATGCTGTCGATGCTGCCATTGCTAAGGCCGTCGATCATTTTGGCGGGATCGATATTGTTGTCAATAACGCAAGTGCTATGTTCCGAAAGCCCACGCTTGAAACCGATATGAAGCGGTTTGATCTACTTTTCGGTATTAACACAAGAGGGACATATCAGGTCACGCGAAAGTGTCTTCCGTTTCTGTTGCAGGCGGAGAACCCGCATGTACTGACCATCGCTCCGCTGCCGATTTTTGAT
Source organism: Sphingorhabdus sp. (assembly GCF_044357595.1). Taxonomy (GTDB): domain Bacteria; phylum Pseudomonadota; class Alphaproteobacteria; order Sphingomonadales; family Sphingomonadaceae; genus Sphingorhabdus_B. Next base: position 40,946 of record NZ_JBIKPH010000002.1, read on the forward strand.
CATCCTGAAAAGTTCAAACCCTATCCTGCCTACATGATCTCAAAAATGAACATGGCCCTGTTGAGCATGGCCTGGGCTGAAGAGTTTCGGGGCAAAGTGGCGTTTAATGCGTTGTGGCCGCGAACCGCCATCTGGACGGCAGCGGTGCAGGCCTTGCGTGGAGAGGAAGGCGCAACACGCGCTCGAAGCCCAAAAATCATGGCGGACGCTGCTTGGCATGTGCTGATGCAAGATGCCAGGAGCTTTACCGGCCGGTTCATGCTGGATGATGATATCCTTCGCGATGCCGGGGTGACAGACTTTACGCAATACTATCATCCCGATGCTGATGCGGCAGACATGAACGCCAATCTTTGGGTCAGCCATGGGCTGTTGTCGGTTGGAGAATCGCAGAAGCATGCGGAATAGCTACATTTGGATGGGAGAGAACAAATGAACAGCCAATTGCGGGAAAAAGCAGACAGAAAAGATCGGGCTGGCTGGGTTATCATGGCCGCGCTGATTTTGGCCGAATTGGTAAGCAGCTTCGAAGCTAGCATGATCTATGCGGCGCTCACCTCCTTTTACCGTATTTATGGAGATCCGATCGCGATTGGATGGCTAGTCACAGGCTATATGCTGGTCGCGATGGCGACTGCTGCGATCTGTGCACGTTTGGGTGATATATATGGCCGAAAGCGAATGTTGCTCTTTTGCCTTGCGATGGCGATGATTGGGTCTCTTGTCAGCGCGGCCACCACCGATTTGGGTTGGATTATAGCTGGCCGCGCGTGTCAGGGTTTCGCCGGAGCCATCCTACCTTTATGTTATGGTATGGTGCGGGAGTATTTTCCCTCTGTCCGCGTCGCCGTCAACATTGGCATAGTTTCAGCAACGGCCTCGGGCGGTGCCGGACTTGGCTTGGTGACCGGCGGGCTTTTGGTCGATTACGGTTCTTGGCGTGCTATTTTTATTGCTTCGGCAGCGCTTGCAATCACTGCGATGATCGCGGTCTGGTTTCTTGTACCGCGCAGCCGCCAGTATACACCGTCACGCATTGACTGGCTTGGCGGCATCCTGTTCGTTCCTGGGCTGTGCTTCCTGCTTTATGCGCTTGGCCTCGGCGAAGATCATGGCTGGGGCAGCATGGTTCAGATGTCTTGGTTTCTCGTTGGAATTACCTTGCTTGTAGCATGGGTAGTGCATGAACTTCGTATTGAAAACCCGATGATCGATGTGCGGATGATCGGTGACCGTCAGATTGGGTTAACAGCTTTGATATTCATTCTGCTCGCGCTGGGAACAATGAATATAGGTCAGATCGTTATGGTGATGATGCAGCAGCCGGTGGAAACGGGCATTGGGCTGGGTGTGTCAGCCACGCTTGCCGGCGCTTTGCATGCCCCCGGGTCGATCATCGGCGTAATCGCAGGCCCGCTCTGCGGCTGGTATGCCAGCCGCTATGGCAGCCGCAATGCCATGATCCTTGCAACAATATCTGCAACTCTGGCTTGGGTTGGCTTGACTTTGGCGCATGGATCATTGTGGGCCGTTACCGGATGGCTTTTCCTCAACAGCTTCGCATTAGGCGCAGCGATGTCGGCTGCCCCTAATCTCATTGTCGAAGCTGCCCCCGCCGGACGGACGAGCGAGGCAACTGGGCTTGCACAGATCGCCCGCAAGATTGGTATGGCGGTCGGGGCGCAACTTGCAGCGATCACGCTGGCGACTTCGACAATCAAAGTCGGGCAGGGTGTATATCCCGGACCAGATGCGTATTTGCTTACCTTTATCTGGGTTACAGCCGGATGCGGACTTGCTCTGCTGGCGAGCTTTGCCCTGCCGCGATCAGGTGCTATGTCTCGGCAATGACAATATGGTCAGTGGTTGAGAAGCTGCTCGATCATTGGTTAGCGCAGTATAACCGTCACTTTAAGATTCTTATCGTCAAAGCGAAATGGCACGCGGTAATCCTCGGCCACGGGTGTGCCGGTATCTTCGCCAACGTCGAAGGTTTCCGAAAGTGGGAACATAAAACGGATCGTTGAAGGTATCCGTGATTCTTTGTGATCCGCGCCATCTACCGATAGCTTCACCTTGCCTCCTTTCCCAAGGCCGCCACCGTCATAATCAAAGTCGAGCCGTACCTGATGCCGACCCGGGGCTAGCTTGCTACCCCAGTCTATCGTGCTCCGTTCCGTACCAAACTTATTATAAACGAAACGCGGAACGCCATCTCGAAGATAAAGACCATAACCACCAAACCGACCGCCTTGCGTAACGAGCATGCCTTGCGCTCCCTCTGTAGACACCATGACATCTGCCAATAGCGAGAAGGAGCGATTGCGCACATCAGGCGCCACCGCGGGCGTCAGTCGCTGCACACCGATTGGGAAAGTGAAGCTGCTGCGACCTTGATTGATGTCGGGCGACGGCAAACCAGGTGGCATCCGGGCGATAGGCAATGCGCTGTTTGCGCGGGCTTCCCGCTGGAATAGTTTTTGCATCTGCTTCAGTTTTTCCGGATTTTCGGCTGCCAAGTCGCGTGATTGGCTGAAATCATTTTTCAGATCATAGAGCTCCCAGATCCGCTTATCGAAAGGAATGTTGGTAACACCGGTGAATTGCCACGGCATAGCATTTGGCCGAGTATTGGCCATCCAGCCATCCGAATAAATAGCTGCGTCCGACGAAATCTCAAAGAATTGTGTTTTCCGCAGCGCAGGCTTATCCGCCCCAAACAAGCTATAGATCATGCTGACCCCGTCAAACGGCATCTGCTTCACACCCGCAACTGACGTTGGGCGTTTGATGCCGGTGGCTTCGAGTATAGTAGGGGCAATATCGATCACATGGTGAAACTGCGGGCGGACTTCACCCTTCGCATCGGGTGCACGGCTTGGCCAACTTAGCACCATGGCGTTGCGGGTAGCGCCCAGATGTGAGGCGACCCGTTTGAAATAAGGAAACGGCGTAGACATTGCGTGCGCCCAACCAACGGGGAAATGTCCGTAAGTCAAAGGCCCGCCCAAGTTGTCGATGTTTGCTTGCGCTGCTGGATAATCGGCCTCGATGTCTTCGTTGATGCCCGACATTTCGTTGAACAAGCCGTTCTCGTTGCCTTCGGCGCTGGAACCATTATCCCCTTGAACAAAGATCACCAGTGTATTGTCGAGCTCGCCGCTGCGCGCGATTTCATCGATCAACCGACCAATCTGATCGTCGGCATAGGCCACCGCGCCCGCATAAGTCTCCATCATACGCACAAAAAGCTTTTGCTTTTCCGGGCTAACTGAATTCCATGCCGGAATTTCATCTGGCCGCGCAGAGAGCGCCGCGTTGGCAGGGATCGTGCCAGACCGCTTCTGCTCTGCGAATGTGATCTCGCGCAATTTGTCCCAACCCATGTCGAAACGACCGCGGAAGCGGTCAATCCATTCTTTCGGGGCCTGATGCGGCGAGTGCGCTGTTCCTGGAGCATAATAGAGGAAAAATGGCTTGTCTGGCTGAACAGCATTTTGTCGCTTGAGCCAACCGGTAGCACGATCAGCCATGTCTTTATCAAGGATGTAATTTGGATCGTCGTCGGGCGGCTCAACCGGATCGGTACCAAGATAGAGTTGCGGCGCAAATTGATCCGTGTCACCATCAAGGAAACCATAAAAATATTCGAAACCAAGCCCGGTGGGCCAACGGTTGAACGGCCCGTTTGGCCCGGTTTCCCACTTTGGCGTAAGATGAGCCTTGCCAAGCATAGCGGTATTGTAGCCATTATCGCGAAGTATCCGCGCGATGGTAGCAGCGCTATCGGGAATGATGCTGGTGTGTCCGGGATGCGATGTCGCGAGGTTAGTAACCCCGCCCATTCCGACGCGTGTTGGATTGCGCCCGGTCAGCAAGGCCGCTCGCGTCGCTGAGCAAATGGCGGAGGTGTGGAAAGCGTTATAACGATAGCCTCTATCTGCCAGCCGCTCGAGTGTGGGCGTTGGAATGGGGCCGCCAAAGGTTGAAGATGCGGCAAAACCGATGTCGTCGGTCAGAATGACGAGGACATTGGGCGCGCCCTTGGGGGGTACAGGTGTCTGGGGCCACGCAGGATGCTGATCCGTTGTCGCGGGTTTTGCCCCCAAATTGGCTGGAAGGGCTAACATTGTTGTCATCATCAACGCACAAACGATTGAACGCTTCTTCATCACGGCTTTCTCCCTGTCCGCTTAAAAGAGCCTAATGGCGAGATGTGGAGAAACATGGGGCGATCGTCAAATCTCCACCATCTCGAATTCTGCTTTCAATGATCCGCAATCAGGGCATTTCCAGTCTTCGGAAACGTCTTCCCACGCCGTGCCAGGGGCGATATCGCCCATCGGATCGCCCAAGGCCTGATCATATACCCAGCCACAGTTCATGCACATCCACTGCTTCATATCTGCACCTCAGTTGTCGAACCGAACATAAACATGCTCTGGAGAACGCAAAATGTGACCAATCATTTGCGGCGGCGGCATGTCTGGATCAAGCCGAAGATTCGGTAAGTTATCCAGCAGGGCATTCAGGGCGCGGGTCATTTCTACCTTGGCCAAATGCTGACCGATGCACAAATGCGGTCCACTGGCAAATGCAAGTGAACGGTGTTTACGGTCACGGAATATATCAAACTTATCAGGATCCCTGAACTTGCTCGGATCGCGGTTTGCAGATGCTAGAACAAGATTGATAAATGTACCTTTGGGAATGGTGATGCCATCAATTTCTGTATCTTGGATTGCATAACGAAGAGTAGATGTTACCGGTCCTTCCCAACGCAGAGCCTCGTCAATAGCCTGTGCAATCAGACTTCTGTCCGCCCGGACGGCATCTAGTTGATCGGTATTGCTTAGCAGTCCGGTCAACAGAGCGCTGGTGCCACGAAATGTTGTGTCCCCGCCCGCGTTCATCAACTGACGCAAAAAGGAAATAAGCACGATGTCGGGAAGACGCTCGCCATCCGATTCAACTGTGGCTAGGTGGCTAACGAGGTCGTTTCCAGGCTTCGCGCGACGCTGCTCTAGTAACTCGGTAAAGAAACTCCCAAGCTTAGTTGATGCTTCGCGGCCCTGCGGCGCACCAATAGAAGACAGAAGCTGAGCGATAGCGAGCTTATGGAAAATCGGCCCTTGCTCTGGCTCAAGCTCAAGCTGGGCATAGATGACTTGAAATGGATAGTAATGCGTAAACTGTTCAATAAGATCCGCTTTGCCGGTACCAACGAACGCATCCATCAAACCGTGCACCACTGGATCGACAACAGTTTCGCCCCATTTCGAGACCACTTGCGGTAAAAAGGCTTTCTGAAAAATTCGGCGATAACGTGTGTGGTCTGGTGCATCCATCACTGAAACGGACTCACCAAAGGATACCCCCAGACTTGGCAGGAATGCTTCGCGGTTGGTGAAGATCTCAGGGTGCGTCAAAACATGGAGGACCGCGTCATATCCAAGCACCATCATCTGAGGAAGGCCGCCATGCTGATGGTCCCTGATATCGGTGAATTGTTCGCGGTAACAGCCTTCAACCACGCTACCTTGCTGCATGAGTTCATGGATGCGCGGATAAGGATCTGGACAGCGCCCAGTCGACATCCTTTCCATTTCGAATGCATTGAACGTTGGATCGGTCAGATCTTCAAGTTTTGGCAAAATTGTCATGATTTCCAATCTAGTCCAAGTGCAGTTACTATGGCTTTAGATATTGGTAGGATCGGGTCGTCCTTTGGATCGCGTGCGTTAAACATGCGGTTGTGGCAAATGGCGACGGCCAAGTTTTGTTCTGGGTCGGCCCAGCCTAATGAACCGCCTGCACCGGGATGCCAGATGGCACGCGGGCTGCTGACTCGGTGCCCACCTAACCAATAGCCGCCAACGCTAATTGGAATGGGCATACCGAACATGACAGGATCAGGCTCATCGCCATTGTCACGAACGTTGGAGAAATTCACAACACGGTCTGCCGAAAGCAAGCGGACCCCATCTAATTCACCGCCACCTGCGAGCATCGCCCAAAAGCGGGCCTCGTCACGAGCGTTAAAAATACCGCCGACGCCCGCAATGCAGGCGCGCTGCACATCGGGACGACCAAATACGCGTGGTACCAGATCGACAGCATGTGGCATGGAACGAGCGTAAAGCGTTGCCTCAGGGGGAGGGGGATCGTTTTCGTTGCGGTTGGACATCACCGCTACCCGGTCCGCAACCGCATCAGGAATTCCAATCCACAGGTCGGTCAACCCAAGCGGAGCAGCAATCTCTTCCTGAACAAAAACGTTTAAGTCTCGGCGCTTAGGATCCGTGCGCTTTACAATCTCACCAATGATCCAACCAAAGGTCATGGATTGATAAAGTGTTTTTTCGCCAGGAGGAGCCAGCGGCTCCATTGCGGCAATAGCGTTTGCCATCCAGTCGCTGTCGCACATGCGTTCAGGAGTCACCCCCTCGGGCATCAATGGAACACCCGCGCGGTGCGTCAATGCGTGACGAACGGTCGCGCTTGCTTTTCCATTTTGCGCAAATTCCGGCCAGTAGTCAGCAATCGGCGCGTCATAGTCCACATACCCCTTTTCCGCCTGAATATGCAAAGCGGTCGCCGCGACGGCCTTGGTAACCGAATACACATTGTAAAGTGTTTCGGCTGTGGCAGGCGTGCCATTTGCGGGGTCAGCTAGACCATCCCACACGCTTAAGACCATTTTTCCCTTATGGTACGCAACGGCATGCACAGCCTCTTCCAGCCCATTGTCAATCGCTGCCCGTATGGCCGTTCTTACTGGGGTGTCATCAATGACGCGCATCGCTTTATACTTTCCACTTCAAAGGAAGGGCGAGAACCCCGTTAACGGGTCCTGATTTCATAATCAGCGGCTTGTCTGGATCAATTTCGAAATCCGGGATCATTGGCAACCATTCGTCCATGAAAACCATTAATTCGCGACGGGCGAGCACTGCACCAGGGCAGACATGCGGCCCGCTTCCAAATGCGGCGTGTTTGACGTCAGACGGTTTGCGATCAAAATCTACAGTCAGCGGGTCGGCGTTCTTTCTGTCGTCCAGACCGAACAGACATTTCGGCAACTGTATCATATCGCCTTCACGTAACTGAATGCCCTTATAAAGATAGTCTTTCGTCAGCACGCGAGCCGTATTGGGCAGGCCGTAGCGGCGCAAAAGCTCTTCGGTGGCGCGTGCGCGCATTTGCGGTTGTTCCAGCAAGGCGCGCCGCTGTTGGGGATTACGCGCCAGATGCATTGCAATAAAGCCGAGCTGGGATGCTACTGTATCAAGGCCGCCAAATAGAAGGAGGGTAGACATTCCAAACACTTCATCACGGGACGGCGGCCGTCCATTGATGTCGCTGGTGATAACCATACTGAGCACGTCATCACCTGGGTTTTGCATCCGCGCATCGATATACGGCGTCAAATAATCGCGCATTTTGGCGTGCACTTCAGCGCGCAAAGCTACGTCTGATGAACGGACCGCAATCTCTGCCCATTCGAGCAAGAAACTACGATGTTCCAGTGGCAAATCCACCATGCCAAGAAAGACATTTATTGGGAGAACTTTGGCGAAATCTTCCACGAACTCGCATTCACCGCGTGGTGCGATTTTAGCGACCAAGCTGCGCGCTGTGTCCCTTGCAATGCCCTCAAGTGTTTTGATTACTCGCGGCTGAAAAGCCGGCATGATGGCCTTGCGAAATGGCGTGTGAAACGGGGGGTCGAGGCCAAGCGGAAGCGAATGTTGGTCATAGTCGCTGCGTGGCAGGTTGAAGTTTTTGTTGCTAAAATGTTCATAGTCAACCTCCATCTCACCGATGTCATCGGCGCGGGTCGCAATCCAGTGCCCACCATTGTGGGGAGTCCAGACAATATCCGGGCCGTCATGGAGAGTTGCCCAAGCAAGCTGGATGTCGTCTTTGCCAAGCTGATCAAGGGCAAAAAAGTCAAAATCTACCACCAGCTCGGGGGGAACGTTGTCTGGAAACGAAGCATTCGTAATTGCCATGATAATCTCCTACCTAATGTGTAATCTGACAAAATAACAAAATATGTCAATATGGAGAGATGCACTTTTCGATTTTTGCTCCTTACAAACTATTTTGACTAATCAGTTACAGGATTAAGACTTGACTCGTTTGCCGAACAGGTTTTCAGATAGCTGAAATAGTATAGAGGATTAATCAATGGAATTGGCCTTCGGCAGCGAATATGATGCCTTCCGCGAGGAGGTGCGCACTTTCATCAAAGATAATTGGCCGCCCGCTGATGGCGATGTAAAGTCGCAAGAGAATGCCAGGACTTTCGTGCTCGCAGCGACCGAGCGAGGCTATATGCACCGGAATATTCCGAAGATCTATGGTGGCGGAGAACAGCCCTCAGACATTGCCAAGGCGGAAATCATTCGGGAAGAACTTTCCAAAGCGAGAGCGCCGAGTGCGCGTATTCCTGGCAACGGACTAGTCGTCGGCACTTTGCTGGAATGGGGTACAGAAGAACAGAAGCAGCGCTTTATTCCCGACTCACTGAGTGGCGACATTGTCTGGGCTCAGGGATTTTCAGAACCCAATGCTGGATCCGATCTCGCATCTCTCCGCACGAAAGGAGAACTTTCACAGGACGGAACGAAGTGGATTATCAACGGCCAAAAGATATGGACGACCGGTGCCCACAACGCGACACACATGTTTATGCTGGTCCGGACCGAACCAGACGCACCCAAGCACAGCGGGATTTCCTATTTGCTCATTGATATTCGTCAACCCGGAGTGACTGTCCGTCCTTTGGTGCAAATGACACGGCAGAAAGAATTCAATGAAGTCTTTTTCGACAATGCTGAAACGCCCGTCGACATGATTGTCGGTGAACGCGGCCAAGGGTGGAGTGTAACGCGTTCAACACTGAAGAGTGAAAGATCGGGAATTTCGTCGATGACGTGGAGCCTTTCGATGTTCCGCGACTTGGTCAAGCTGGCCAAAGAAGTGGAGTTAGACGGGCTGCCTGCAATCAAAAACCCCCGCATTCGGGAGGAGTTGTCCGCGATCGAAGGACAGTTGATGAGCCTGACCTATTCGACTTATCGTGCCACGTCGCATGACGTCCACGGTCGTGATATCGGCGCATTCCAGACTATGCCGAAAGTGTATATGACCGATCTTGCTGGGCGGATTTCAAAACTGGCGCGTGATATTGTCGAAAATGACTTCGTCAACATGGGAGGCGAGCGGCTCAAGTGGATTGAACGCTTCATGATCTCATTGTCCATGTCTATTGCTGGAGGCACATCCAACATTCAACGCAACATCATCGCGGAACGCAGCCTTGGCCTTCCGCGCGATAAAAATCCGGGAGTAACGCCATGAACTTTCTTCTTTCCGAAGAGCAAATGGCACTGGTTGATAGTGTATCCAATCTGCTGCGTGACAAATGCGATGCACTGCGCGTCCATAAGATTTTCAATACGCCCGGTGACGCTCAGTTTGATGTCGAGCTGTGGATTGCGTTCTGTGAAATGGGTGGGCCTGCCATTATCGTGCCAGAAGAGCATGGCGGCCTTGGTCTTGAACTGGTCGATCTGGCTATAGTGGCAGAAGCGCTCGGCAAAGCCGTTGCACCGTTACCATTTCTTGGCCATTCGCTAGCTACGATTGCGATTTCGATAGGCGGATCGGATACGCAGAAGGCGAAATGGCTGCCTTTATTGGCTTCGGGTGAGGTACTTGGGACCGTTGCTTTATGCGAGGGCAAGAGCGGGTGGATGCCGGACCAATGGACTTTAACGGGTTCAAACCTGACTGGGATCAAATCGCTTGTTCCCAACGCGGATGAAGCCGATCTGATGGTGGTCGGTACAGCCGAAGGATTGGCACTGGTAGAGAAGGATGCCAATTACACCACGGTCCGCATTGATAGCGCGGACCGGACTCGTCCGTTAGATACCGTCACATTTGATGGCGCTGCAGCCGAGGCTTTGCCATCGGGCAAGGATGCTACTGCGCGACTGATAGATGCGGCTGCGGTGCTAATTGCGGCTGACTCGTTTGGTGGCGCGGAACATTGCGTCAACATGTCGGTGGAATATGCCAAAATGCGTGAGCAATATGGCCAGCCCATCGCAGGATTTCAGGGTCTGCGCTATCAGTTGGTTGCGATGGCACTGGCAACGGAACCTTCGCGCGGACTTTACTGGTATGCGGCGCACGCCTGGAATGCAATTCCGGACAAGGCCTCCCACGCCGCCTCGCAAGCTAAGGCCCACTTAGCCGACACCTATCTGCAAGTGACCCGTGATACGGTCGAGGCACATGGTGGGATCGGTTTTACATGGGAGCATGATACCCATCTCTATATGAAGCGGGCGATGATTAACTGGGCATGGTTAGGTTCGCCGACCCGCCACCGACTGCGCGCTGCTGATCTGGCGGGCTGGTGACAGAGCCTGCCTCAGGTGCGGTGCTATATGCTGTCGCTGACGGCGTAGCTCGGATTACCCTGAACCGGCCTGACCGGTTGAACGCGTCTAACGCGGATATGTCACGTGGATTAACCGCTGCCTTTTCCTGCGCTGCAGCTGATCCAGACGCCCGCGTAATCCTTCTTTCAGGGACAGGTCGCGGTTTTTGCGCAGGCGCTGACATGCAGGTACTGGATGAACTTTCGGCGAACCCGGAGACGCCAAACTCCGGGTCAGGTGGCTTGCGCTATGACGGGCTGATGCTGCTGCCGAAGCCGGTAATTGCGGCTGTTCACGGACCCTGCGCGGGCATTGGACTCGCTATGGCCTGCGCAGCCGACATTAGGCTGGCGGCCGAGGACGCATTTTTTGTTGCACCATTTGCAGGTCTTGGCCTGTGTGCCGAGGGAGGGCTCGCTTGGTCGCTATCGCGGTTAATCGGGCCGGGTAATGCCGCTGATATGCTTATGTCTGCGCGGCGTGTTGGTGCACAGGAAGCCTATGCAAAAGGGTTGGTATCGCAGGTACTGCCAAACGACGGTTTTATTGCTGCTGCTACGGAGTACGCTCATATGGTAGCTACCAATGCACCTGCTAGCTTTGCCATTATGAAGCGCCAATTGCGAGAAGCCGACCTTCAGGATTTTGAGGCAGCCCGGACCGATGCCCATGCACTCACCCAAGAGACACTAAAGAGCGCTGATTTCAAAGAGTCCATGACAGCGAAACGGGAAAAACGCTTAGCGCGATTTACCCCCGTTACCTCTGTTTTTGAACCTCCTGTTAGCAAGAGCTAACTGTTCCCGTGTTTGCAATGTGATGAGTGTAGCACTCCCACTGATCTTCGTTCCCATTTCAGAGCCACGATATTCCAGCGTGAGTATGAAGGCAAAACATTCAAAGCGCGTTAAATTGTAGCTCCGCTTCCTATCGGGTGGGCTGGCAACATGACAACAGCGGTCATTGCCGGCTCGTCGCCGATCGCTCGCCAACCGTGCGATACGCCACGATCCACCACAATGTCGCCCGCCGCCAGTTCGACAATTCCGGTCTCTGCATGGAATTCGAGCCGTCCCTTTAGCACAACGATATAATCAATAGTATCGGTTGTATGCATACCCGGACCCATCAAACCATCTTCGGGCTTGAAGTGGAATACGGCGAAGGAACTCCCGTCGCGGTCGTGAATACATGAATTTTCAAACGGACCAGCTCCGGCATCTTCATTGCTGTTATTGTCAGCAGGCGATGTCTTGCAACGCCACACAAACTGCCCACCTGGATAATCAATTTCGCGACGATCGTCGATAATGATGGCTGAGCGTCCATTGGCATCAAGCCCATTTACCACACGGCGGGGTCCCAAAGTCATATCTCTCTCTCCTTACTCATTCTTGGTTCAAAGCACTGAAATCATGCGTACTAAAAATAGCTCATTGCGTGGCGCGCAATTACTCGCCTGCTGCCGCCATTTTATTGGCGTGCTGAACAATTTCTGCTCCATGCACAGCATCGAGCTCAATCTGGGCAACCTCCATGATACGAGCCAGCATCATGTAAGAACCGATTGTGAAGAGTAATTCAACGATCTGGCGATCTGAATAAAAGGCGGCGACTGCATTATATGCAGCGTCGTTTACCCTAACATTCTTTACGGTCTGCTGGGTGAATTCGAACAAGGCCTTCTCGCGACTATTGAAAACATCGCTATCAAATGCGCCCGCTTGAACTGCATCTATCTGTACTTGCGGTATGCCCATCGATAAAGCGATCTGTTCATGCTGCGCCCATTCATATTCGCAATCTTCCAACACAGCGATGACAAGTACAACCAGTTCCCGCTCAAGCGGTGGGACGTCCAGTTTGGAAAAAATCGCTTGCGCCATAGCGCTATAGCCTGGAAAGACTGTTGGCGCATGAGCGTGCAGGCGGAAGATGTTAAGTTTGCCAGCAGGTGATGTCCTATAGATCTCGGCGAGATCCGGCGATAAGTCCTCTGGTGCAACGAGCGGGATTCTAGCCATGCAATGTCTCCTTCTAATTGTTGCTTAGACCGACCAACGCAGAGGCAGCCGCAGGACACCGCTTACCGATCCTGACGCCATGATAACCTTGTCATCAGGATCGAGCTCAAAATTCGGAATTACCGGCAACCACTCGTCTAGAAAAACCATGATCTCGCGCCGGGCGAGCACCGCCCCTGGGCAGATATGTGGGCCTGAGCCAAAGGCGCTATGCTTAATGCTGGAAGGCTTGCGCCGAAAATTGACTTCGGCCGGATTTTCAACCACACGATCATCAAGACCCGCGAGGCATTTAGGGGTCAAGATAAGGTCATCCTTACGGAACTGAACGCCTTTGTATTCATAGTCCATTGTGAGTGCGCGGGATGTGTTGGGAAGACCAAATCTGCGGAGCAACTCTTCGCAAGCGACCGGGTTCAACTGGGGATTAGCCACAAGATCAGCTCTATGCTCTGGATGTGTAGCGAGGAAATGCGCTATGAACCCGAGCGAAGATGCAACAGTGTCAAGTCCGCCACCCATGACGAGCGAAGCCATACGCATGGTTTCATCGCGGGTTATAGGACGACCGTCGATATCTCCTTGACCGATCATGCTGAGCAAATCGTCTTCGGGGTTAGCCATTCTTTCATCAATGTATTTCCCAAGGTACGCCTGCATCTTGCCCTGCGCCTCTATCCGCTCTTGAACATTTGAAGATCGTACCGAAACTTCGGCTAGTGGCAGGAGATAATGTTTATCCTCAATGGGAAGGTTTACCATGCCCAGGAAAACGTGGATGGGTAGGACCTTGGCAAAATCCTGAACAAATTCGCACTTTCCGCGCGGTGCGAGTTGCGCCACCAGATCATGCGCCGTCTCTCTGGCGATTTCTCCCAACACTTTGACCGCTTGGGGTGTGAAGGCCTTCATCAGCAATTTACGAAATGGCGCGTGGTGCGGCGGGTCAAGACCCAGAGGAATTGACGTCGCGTCATATTCTTGGCGCGGTATGGTGAAGTTCTTGTGGCTAAAATGCTCAGAGTCACGCTGAATGGCGTCAATGTCATCAAAGCGAGTGGCAATCCAGTGGCCACCATGATGCGGTGTCCAAACAATATCCGGACCTTTGTGGAGTTCGGCAAAAGCCAACTGTATGCCCTCAGGTCTGTCACCCAGCGCGAAAAAATCGAAATCTACAACCAGTTCTCTTGGTACGTGCTTTGGCACTTCTGTGTGCAATGTTGACATTCTGTTTGCCTCTCCGTGCGAGCTTTTATGGCATTTTTCAGCCAACTGCATGTCGTCGCCCGCAAAACAACCATGTTAATTTATCAATATTGATACGAGTCGTTTCATTTGTCAATTCGCTGACTGCCAAAGACGCTGGCATTTTCTTTAATTGCCTCTCCAGAATCGTGAAAGAAGTTCGCGGCAGCAGTGTCTTTTCATTTCATTGAAGAAAGGCGCCTCAGCTAACCCGGTTCATATTCAGGTGGCAGGATGTTAATGTTCCTGCCGATACGCTTCGGATCAACGGTCAACGGGCGTTCATAGGATACATCCGAAGGGTCACGTGCAATGATCCCGCCTTCACGGAGCATAGCATAAAATTCAGATGGGACCTTGGATTCAGACGGAATTCCGCCCCATTCGGATACGCATTTTCGTGCTGCTATCCGCCAGACACCTTCACGCTTTTCCATCCGGTCGATATAGCGACCACCACCAAAGGAAAAAGAATAGTCCTTTGCGTCCATGCCTGCGAAAATCCAGTAGGTTTCGGTATGGGCGATGTCGCCGTCAAGGTCGCAACTATGGTTAGTGATGATATGCTGATGACCGGATTGCGCATTGCAATGATAATGTTGGACCCAGTCCCAAAAATCTTCCCGACCGTCAACGAAGAAGCCGTGATCGTCAATCGCATCGGGGTGGTAGCAGGACATAAGCAAATCGCGGTCCATTCGGTCTACACCGCGACAATAATTGGTCACGACCTCACGAATTTTCTGCCTGTCGTACAATTCACGAACCATGGTTTCCAAACTGGGTTCCATTATATAATTCCCTTGCTCTTGTTTAATTAGGCGCTTGGCCAATCGCGTGACGTGCTGCTACCCAACCGAAGATGAATGCCGGTGAAATGCTGGCACCCGCACCGGGATAGGTTTTGCCCATCACGGAAGCAGTCGAGTTGCCCGTTGCGTAAAGCCCTTGCAGGATGCTGCCGTCTTTCTTGATCACGCGTGCAAATTCGTCCGTCAAGATACCGCCAAAAGTGCCCACATCGCCTGGATAAATGGCCACCGCATAATAAGGTGGTTTCTCAATTGCCCCAAGACCAGGATTTGGGCCATGGGTCGGGTCAGAGTAAATCAAGTCATAGGCCTTGGACCCGCGACCGAAATCCTCATCCTTGCCGTTTCGGGCGAAGCCGTTGAAGCGTTCAATCGTCTTTTTCAAATTGTCGGCGGGAACATTGATTTGGGCGGCAAGCCCTTCAATCGTGTCTGCCTTTTTCATGTAACCACTGTCAAACCACGCTTGTGGGGTTTTTCCAGCGGCGAAGCTCCACGGATAGCGATCACGGTGCCGTGATTCGATTATCGCCCATACAGGTACATCACCGCCAGCATAAACCGCTTGACCATTGGACATATAGCTTTGCGCTTCGTTGGTGTACCGCTGACCCTTTTGGTTTACTAGGATGCAATGCGGCTTCGGCAGGTCGAACACATGCATGAAGCGATCCCCAGAGGGCGGCGTGGATGTCAATATCCAGACAGCACCGTCCATCAAATCAATCGCCGCGCCATGCGCCTTAGCTATATTGATCATTTCGCCTGTGTCGCCCGGGTTGGCATTTGTCCATGCTACAGACGATGGTTGTGGGCCATATTCTTTGCGCATGGCTTCGTTGTGGGAGAATCCGCCGGCGTTGATCAGCACGCCGTCAAGCGCTTGCACGCGCCATGGCTTGCCATTCTTTTGCGTTATCACGCCCGTAATTCGACCATTTTCTTCAACCAGTTCGGTTACTCCAGAATCGGCGCGTATATCTATATTCTGGCGCAGCGCCATCTGCAGCATACGGCCTTGAATAGCAGTGCCTGATCCGACTAGATCCTGGCTCAGAATTTTTGTTTTTATAATGCGCATCGCCAACTTGAAAGCAGCCAACTTACCGGCCCAAGTCCGCTTAATGAGCATCAAGTCTCGGCCTTCAAAACCTCTGAGTGGAATATCGGAAAGGCCGCGCCGCAGCTTGGCCCGCCAAGGTTCGGGTAGCTCTTTTGCATTGAATGGCTCAACCGCTAAGGACCGGCTCTCGGATACCCCGCCGGGCAGGTCATCATGATAGTCGGACCAGCCGTCACAGCGCACAAACGGCATGCCCTTAGCTTCAAGAAAGTGTACCATTTCGGGGCCCTGTTTGAGGAACATATCCTTGCGCGCACGCGACGTTGCGGGGCCAAGATCGCCGACCGCTTCATCAAGATATGTTCGCCCCATTTCCGCGCTGTCAATTATGCCGTCCCGCGCCTGCAAAGGATGATTTGGGATCCAGAACACGCCGCCCGACATTGCTGTAGACCCACCCACCTTGTCGGTCTTTTCAAGAATAAGGGGCTTTTTTCCGGAGTCCGCAACTGCCAATGCCGCAATCATTGAACCTCCGCCGCTACCCACAATGACAAAATCTGCGCTTTCATCCCATTTAGTCATATCATTCCTCCCATGTTCACGGCCGCTGGCCATTCAACTGGCACTGACCCATATGTTCGGGCCTTCCGGCCCGTTATTTCTCAACAAATCTATATCAACGGATCATGCTGTCCACAAAACTCGCGCCCAAACCGATTTCTGTGTAGTGCGCGCGGGCTGCGTCGAGCTTGGTGTAAACATCCTCATATCCCAACGCCTGACCATCGGGATCGACATAGATATAGTTCCCGGTAACATGAAACAGAGTGATCATTTCATCTACGCCTTCTGGTACGACTAGCGTATGCGTTTCGCCTGGTGGTTCAAAGGCATAGCTGCCGGTTGTAGCCATCCAGCTATGCTCTAGATAATGCCACTGTCCGCGCAAAGTGAAAGCATGAACCGCTCCGCCATGACGGTGCCGTGAAATCACTCCACTGCGTCGCACCCGCAACAAATTGACGAAGCCGCCACCTGAAAGATTGAAATTAAGCGGACGGAAAGAGACGCCGTCTGCTTGCGGAACCCATAGCTTTTCATCGCAATCGAGATTGAGAGCACCAGGCACTAGAAAGTCTGGCGCCATCCCTGCAGGCTGCGGGTGTCGATAGGCGATTCTGAGATTATCGCCTTTGGATCTGGATCGGATATCTGTCTTCAAGGTCATTAATTTCAGCTTTCTCACTAATCGAGGATTGTCTGGACCGATAAGTTCTAAAATGCGGGTGCAGTTGTCATATCTCTACCATCTCGAATTCGGCTTTCAGTGATCCGCAATCGGGGCATTTCCAATCATCAGGCACGTCCTCCCATGCCGTTCCAGGAGCAATCTCGCCTGTCGGATCGCCGAGCGCCTGATCATAGACCCAGCCGCAGTCCATACACATCCACTGCTTCATGTCAGCATCCTACCCGTATCCAAATTCTACGTATCAAATTTCACCCAGATATGTTCGGGCGACCGCAGGATATGTCCGATCAACTGTGGTGGCGGCATATCCGGATCCAGACGGAGGTTGGGCAGTCTATCAAACAACTGATTCAGAGCGCGCGTCATCTCCATTTTTGCAAGATGCTGACCGATGCACAAATGGGGCCCGCTTGCGAAAGCAACGTGACGGTGTTTGCGTTCGCGGAATATGTCGAATTTGTCGGGGTTGGAAAATTTGCGCGGGTCGCGGTTCGCTGAAGCCAGCACGAGATTGATAAAAGTGCCCTTCGGAATCTTTACGCCGTCAATTTCTGTATCCTGGATAACATAACGAAATGTCGATGTCGGAGGCACTTCCCATCGCAATGCTTCGTCAATCGCCTGTGAAATCAGGCTGCGGTCGGCACGCACGGCGTCGAGTTGATCGGGGTGTGTAAGCAATGCGGTTAGCAATGCGCTTGTTCCCCGGAACGTTGTGTCGCCGCCGGCGTTGATCAACTGGCGCAGGAAGGAAATGAGCACTTCATCCGGCAAATAGTCTCCATCAACCTCCGCTCGTGCCAAGTCGCTGACAAGGTCAGTGCCAGGATTCTCGCGTCGGATTCTGAGCAGTTCGCCAAAAAATGTGCCGAGTTTTTGGGTGGCTTCCTGGCCCTGCGGTGCACCAATCAGCGACAGCAACTGGGCAATTGCAAGCTTGTGAAAAACAGGCCCCTGTTCTGGCTCCATCTCAATCTGCGCATAGATCACCTGGAACGGATAATGATGGGTGAACTGATGCACGAGGTCGGCTTTGCCGGTATCGATGAATTTATCGATCAGCGCGTTGACGACAGGATCGACGATGGTTTCGCCCCACTTTGCTACGACTTGCGGCAGAAATGCTTTCTGGAAAATCCGTCGATACCGCGTGTGATCCGGGGCATCCATCACTGAGATGGATTCGCCGAAAGACACGCCAAGGCTAGGCAGGAAGGCTTCGCGATTGGTAAAGATCTCGGGATGCGTCAAAACATGCATCACCGCATCATATCCAAGCACCATCACCTGCGCGAGATCGCCGGTCTGTACGTCACGGATTTCGGTGAACTGGTCACGATAGCTACCTTCAACTACGCTGCCTTGTTCCATCAACTCGTGAATGCGCGGATAGGGGTCCGGGCAATCTCCTGTAGACAGCTTTTCCATCTCAAACGGATCAAAAGTCGGATCGGATAAATCCTCAAGCTTTGGCAATACGATCATGTTTTTATTCCTGTCCTAATATCGAGATGATTATTCTAATCTGAAACGATCGCACTTAACGCAATCGAGGCGCCAAGTTAAACGCTCCACTTTAGGTGCAATTCCAGAACGCCGTTGACTGGTCCTGATTTCATCACAGTCGACTTATCTGGATCAAGCTCAAAATCAGGAATGACCGCTAACCACTCATCCATGAATATCATGATTTCGCGGCGAGCGAGCACGGCGCCGGGGCAAATATGCGGGCCGCCACCAAAGGCTACATGCTTTACCTCAGACGGCTTGCGGTGGAAGTCAACAATCGCGGGGTTCGCGTTTTTGCGGTCATCCATCGCGTGTAGGCATTTGGGCATGAGGATCAGGTCATCCTTAAGGAACTGGATATCCTTGTATCTATAATCCCCAGTGAGCACTCTTGCAGTGTTGGGCAGGCTGAAGCGCCGTAAAAACTCTTCGGTGGCGCGAGCACGCAGGTTTGGCTGCTCAATCAGTTCGCGGCGATGGCCGGGATTACGCGCCAGAAAATGGGCGATGAAACCCAACTGCGAGGCGACCGTGTCGAGCCCGCCAAAAAGCAAGAGGGTGGACATGCCAAACACCTCTTCGCGTGAAGGCGGACGTCCATTAATGTCGCTGGTTATGACCATGCTTATAACATCGTCGCCGGGGTTCGCCATGCGTTCGTCGATATAAGGCGTCAGATAGTTTTGCATGTTGACATACACTTCGTTGCGCGCTGCTGCATCGGATGTCCGGACCATCACCTCCGCCCACGGCAGCAGGAATTTGCTGTGCTCAAACGGCAAGTTAACCATGCCAAGGAATACATTGATTGGCAGAACTTTAGCGAAATCGCCGATAAATTCACACTTTCCTCGCGGTGCGATTTCGGAAATTAGCTGGCGTGCCGTATCGCGGGCAACGGCTTCCAGTTTCTTGATGCTTTGCGGCATGAAAGTCGGCATAATCGACTTTCGGAACGGCGTATGTGCGGGTGGATCAAGGCCCAGGGGCAGGGCGTGTTGATCAATATCGTTGCGTGGCACGGTAAATTGCCGATGGCTAAAATGCTCATAATCGAGTTGCATCGCTTCAATATCTTCACCACGTGTAGCGATCCAATGGCCGCCATGATGTGGCGACCAAACAATGTCGGGTCCGTCATGCAAAGTGGACCAAGCCAGTTGGATATCCTCTTTTCCGAGTTCGTCGATTGTATAGAAATCGAAATCCACCACCAGTTCCGGCGGTACGTTCTCAGGAATCGAGTCTACGTTCAGTGTCATGTTTTTCTTCCCAATGATTTTTATAAAATTTAGATAGGATTAAATAAAATTTAGATAGGATTAAGATGTATAGATAGGTTGCTTGTTGGTCATTATCTTGACGCTAGTCGTAAAGTTTTGACCGAAATTGTGGCATAAAGTAAATGGGGGAGCTTTGATGACTTTGGCGGGAAAATCGGTAATTGTTACAGGAGGTGCCAATGGTATTGGTAAAGCCTTGTGCATTGAGTTTGCAGCCAGAGGCGCTCAGGTCATGGTGGCCGATGTCGACGGCACTGTGGCTGCTCTTGTTGCGCAACAGATTGGCGGTGAGAGCTTCACCTGTGATGTTGGCAGCGAGGATGCGATCAGCGCTTTGATTGACCGAACGGTTGAACGTTTTGGGGGCATTGATATAATGTTTTCGAACGCTGGCATAGCACCGCTCTGCGATCTCAATTCGGCCCCCGAGCTGTGGGACCGAATGTGGCGTATTAACTTCATGGCGCATGTTCATGCCGCGAAATATGCCATTCCCCATATGCTTGCTAGCGGTGGAGGGACGATCGTTTCGACAGCTTCGGCGATCGCGCTGACTGCAAGCGCAACCACTTCGGCTTATGCTGCCACCAAACATGCAGCGTTGGCCTTCGCGCAGTCGCTTTTTCTTGAATATAGCGGACGCGGGATCAAGGTTTCGTGTACTTGTCCGGGGCCAATCGTAACCCAGATGATGCAGGACGTTCCCGGAGAAAATACGCAAAAACAGTTTTGGGGCACCGTACTTGAACCGGAACACGCCGCACAAATGATGATTGACGGTGTGGAGCAAGAGCATTTTCTGATCCTTACTCATCCCGAAATTGCCAAATCTCTGCAAAACTTTGCACGCGACCCCGAGCAGTTCATGATCCGTTTTCGCGCGGCGCTGGAAAAGGCTGCTAGATAAAATCATCGCCAGCAGGTGTCCTTTACTTAGGCTTTGACTGGGACATTGCCGCCGACGAAATCTTCAAAATTGCTGCGGTAAAAACGTTCGCGCGCAGGCGCGGCAATCCCTGCAGCATCCATACTCGCTTCGAACTTGGCGATCGGATCGCGCCCGCCTTCCATATGAGGGAAATCGGAAGAAAACATAAAAATGTCAGGCGATGACTGCGCAATCGACCAGCCAAGATCTTCATGCGGAAAGATCGTGCAACGCACCTGCCGTGTTACATATTCGCTAAGCTTGAGGTCTAGCTTTTGCAGGCGGGTTTCCGTCCTGCGAAAAGCGTTCATCGCGGAGTCTAGAAATCTAAGCCAGCCGGGCAGCCAGCAACCACCGAATTCGACCAGCCCGAGCCGCAATTCAGGATGCCGCATCAGCACGCCATCTACAATCAGCGGCGTGATCGTCTCGATTACTGGATGAGGGGTTGCAACATAATCATGTGCCTGCAATCGACCGTCGCCGCCATGAAATGCTGGTTCTTTGGGCAAGCCGTTATTCGTGTAAACCTCGGAAGGAAGCCTGCCGGCTCCTAGATGATAGACCAAGGGTACACCTGATTGCGCTAAATCATCCCACATCGGATCGTACCCGATGTGTGATGGAGACTCAGTGCCATTGCATCCCGCAGTTGTTTGCAAGGCCGCGCAACCCATCTCGATAGCTTCGCGGGCCAGCGCAATGGATCGGCTTATGTCGATCATCGGGACATAACCGACCGCCATCAATCGGGGGTCAACCGAACAGAAGTCGACCATGGCGCGATTGTGCGCGCGGGCCAGATTGTAGATAAAATCCAGATCCTTGTCTGCGGATTCCTCCGCTTCGCGCAGTGTAAATCGCATAAAAGAATCAAAAACCATCTGGCTTGAAAAGCCCATCAAATCAAGCGCGCGGGGGCGGTCTTGCTTGCGATAGGCACCCATCGCCTGCCACAATTTGCGCGTCATAACTTCAGCATCGGCCTGTTCAACAAAGCCTGCTTCCCGCTGTGCTTCCAATGCTTCATTGAACTGAGCACGAGTGAGGCCAACAAGACATGACTCTGACATCTTCGAGCGCGTGACAGAATCTGCGTAAGGAAGATAGAATTCCGGGTCTTCGAATACATGCGCGTCGGCATCGTGGCAGATGCGGCCATTTGCATATGTCATAACTATATCTCCTGAGAGTAAAGCGGACTTCCCGTCGTTTTCGCTTTCTAACACTATACAATAAATTATTGATACACAATATTGTGGAACGAACTCCTAAACGTCAAGATAAATTCGGGTATTTGCTTGCCTCGCACGTTCAGAGCGAATTTCGGCATCGGCTAACTTATTACTTCCAATGAAACGCGCCTCCTCCTGAAGGGCATCAGGCAAAAGCAATGCTATCTGAAATTTGCCCAAAGCTGCAGTCAACGGAATGGATGATTGTTTAGGGGTAGACCAAAACAACAATCGTTCTTATGCGATACTTCAGGTTCAAAAATCGTTCCACAATATTTGAGAACATAACCCATTAACATCCATCAGTTTGAGGCAAAAGTCATGGCAAATTCGGAACAGGTGTTTTCTGGTCGCGTAGCGCTGGTTACGGGTGCGGGTGCTGGACTGGGGCGGGCATACGCACTCAGTTTGGCACAACAAGGGGCTAGCGTTGTTGTTAATAATCGGTTTGAAGCAGGTAGGCCAAACTCGGCCCAGGCTGTGGTTGATGAAATAGTCGCTAGCGGCGGTCAAGCAATCATAGATAACCATTCGGTGCAGTTTGAGGATCAGGCTAAGGCGATGGTTGACACTGCTTATGCCAACTTTGGTCGCCTCGACGTGCTGATTTGCAATGCGGGTGTCAGTGGCGGCGAGCTTCTGCAAGACACCACGAAAGAGGCTTTCGCAGAGGTTTTCGACGTTAGCTTTTATGGCTCGCTTTATCCCATTCAGGCTGCTCTGCAAAGCATGTATGATGCCGGTTATGGCAGGATTGTCGGAACAACTTCCTCAGCAGGCTATTTCGCATCGCCTGGCACTGCGGCATATGCGTCTGCAAAGGCGGCCTTGATAGGCCTGTTCCGAGCGTTGGCTGGCGAGGCTGCGCCGTTTGGGGTGAAGGCTAACCTGATCTCTCCCATGGCATGGAGCCGGATGGCAGAGCAGCATCTCGATAAGAAATATGCGGAGCTGCTTGATCCCGATCATGTCGCGAAGGCTGTAAGCTGGCTTTCAAGCGAAGCCTGCACAATTAGTGGCGAACTGCTTGTTGCAGGCGGTGGGCAGGTGTATCGCGCGACTGTAGTGCAAAGCGCTGGCCAACCTATTGGGGATGGTGACATAGCAGCCATCTGGCCGGAGCTTTCAGATCTCAGCAATTCCAGTGAACGAGCTCATGGTATGGAAACTGTGATGCAGCTGATGGCGGCCCACGACGCCGAAACAGTTAGCTGAAGGGTTATCTCAACCTAAGCCGCATACAATATTGGAAATTTGGGTTAAGTGAGCTGTAAGGATAACAGCGGTAGCAAAGGCGCTGGTTCTATTGGCGGATTTCCGGCTGATTTTGGGTTTACGGTAAGGTTTGGGGCAGCGTTTGTATTACGCAGGCTCAGTGTCCTTTCGTGCCAGCGTATGCGTTTCGTTGGGTAGTTTAATGGCATAGCTGCCGGTTGTGGCCATCCAGCTATGCCATTATTTGTTGCGTCCGCACGCAAGGAAATTCAAGAACAGTTTTTTCAAATATTGTCTATCTAAGTTAATTGATTGTTGCGCCCGAAGGCACTTGTCTGCACCATAGGGCCAGCAACCAGAAAAAGGATTGATAGATATGGTTCGTATTGTCCCGCTCGCTTTCGAAGATATGACCCCCGAACAGCGCGAAGAGCATGAGACACGGCCCGGCGGTCGCGGCAACATGTCGCGGGTGCTGGCGCATAGCCCCGCAATTGGTGCGGGCCTTAGTCTTACGATCAAGGGAATGGTAAATGACATCACCGTACCACCGCTTGAGCGACAGATCTGCGTACTGGCGGTGCTGTTCCTCGAGCACGGTGAGTATGAAATCGCGCAGCATATGGAAGTGTCGCGAATGATGGGTATCGCATCTGAAAAGGTCGAAGCGATTGCCGATCACCGCTTCAACGATCCGATATTTAGCAAGCGGGAACAAGCGCTGCTGTGCTTCACCCGTCAAACGGTCAAAACTGTAAGAGTCGACGACTTTGCCTATAATGCAGTTGCCGAATTTTATAATGCGCGGCAGATCATTGAGCTTATTCAGGTCATAGGCATTTATATGATGCTAGTGCGGGTTTCCGAAATTGCAGTGATCGAAGTCGATAGCATCGTCGGTGGCGATTTCTGGAAAGACGCTAACAAGAAGGCTGGTTTGATCAAGGATTGAGTCTGCGGCGGTTGTATGATTTGCGTATTTGTTCGGGCAATATGACCACGCCAGGAATTCTTTAGTCGGAGGATTTATGCGCTTACCAGACTATAATCCGACCGTCGTCGGCATGATTCGGGCGATAGCCGAAAAATATGGCGACGCTGAAGCCGTAGCACGCGATGGTGATCGTTTAACATTTCGCCAGCTTGAGACGCGCTCGGCTACTGTTGCGAAAGCCTTACTCGCCGCGGGGGCAGGTAAAGGGTCGCGGATCGCTCTCCTGCTGCCACCCCGGCCCGAATATGTGGTCTATCTTTTTGCTATTGGCCGAATTGGTGCCATCGCGCTGCCATTAAGCACGCTCTACCAGGCTCCCGAATTGCAGTGGGTGCTGGAGAACTCCGAAGCTGATTATCTGATTACTGCAGATAGCTTTATGAATCATGATTATTTGACCCGGATCGAGGAGGCGTTGCCGGGTCTGGCTGGGGCGTTGCCGCCGTTCCGCCTGCATACGGCTCCCCGTCTGCGAAAGATCTGGGTGTTGGGCGATAATAACCGACCATGGTCTCGGTCGACCGACGCGCTTTCAACCGGTGATGAAGCGTTTGACGATGAAATGCTGCGCAGCATAGAAGCACAGGTGACGCCGTCCGATCCTTGGTTGATTATCTATACTTCGGGCAGCACCGCAAATCCCAAGGGCATTATCCACAGCCAGGGCGCATTTGTTCGTCACAGTTATCATATGTCGTATGATTTTTATCCCTTTCAAAAAGGCGATCGGGTCATCTCTAATCGGGCAATGTTCTGGGTAGCAGGGCTGGTCGCGACTTTGTCTTACGCTTTACAGGCTGGGGCCTGCGTCATCACAACGACCGACGGTTCGGCAAAACGGGTTCTGGAATTGATCGAAGTAGAAGGCGGTGTCGGGCTTGCCGGGGATTCAGGATGGTTCGACGTGCTGCGGGATTCTTCGGAGTTCAAGGCGGCAGGGATCGACGTCGTTCGGCTCAACATGGACAAGGCAGGCTTTGCCCGTAACGGTCGCTTTCTGAGCGACGGCGTGGAGCAACGTTATGGTCCACCCCGGCACCCGCCCGTGGCTCGCATTGCGCGCTCTTTTGGAATGACCGAAACGCTGGGTGCGCATACTTCGGTGCGGTGGGACGAATTGCTACCCGATGAACGACCAAGTTGGCAGGGTAGGGCGATTCCAGGTATCGAATTGCGGATTGTGGACCCCAAGACACGTGAAATTTTGCCGCCCTGGCAACTCGGAGAGTTGATGGTCAAGGGCTACACGATGATGCTCGGCATCAATGGGATGGAACGAGGGGATGTGTTCGATGCCGATGGTTTTTATGCCACCGGTGATCTCTGCATGCTCGACGAACAAGGCTATATGAAGTTTGAGAGCCGAATGGGCGAAATGATCAAGATCCATGGCGCCAATGTTGCGCCGATGGAAGTCGAGTTGGCAATGCTGGGGGTGATGGGTATTGAAAAGGTCGGCGTAGTTGGCATTGAGGAAAACGGAGAAACAGTCCTTACGGCTGCGGTACTGATGGCGCCAGGTAGAGAACTGGATGCGGCGGCAGTGACGGCGGAATTGAAGCGGAAGCTTTCGTCGTTCAAGGTTCCCAAACGCATTCTGGCACTTTCAGATGCAGAAATGCCGCAAACCGGATCGGGTAAGATCAAAAAATCTAGCTTGATTAAACTACTCTCAAGTCAAGAAAGCATTACTGATGGCAACCATTAGCGATAGGTTGGAGACTTCGCGATGAGCCGGTCTTATGATATTCTCGGTAAAGTTGGTGATGAACTCGCATTTCGGAACGAAATGCGCGAATGGTTGGTTGAGAAAATTCCAGAAAACTGGCGCGCAAGATGGCAGCATCTTCGCGGTCCGGATCTGAAGGCCGAAATAATCAAATGGCTTATATCTCGCCGCGAAGTAGGTTTGGCCACCCCTCACTGGCCGAAGGAATGGGGCGGACCAGGATTGCCATTCGCTTACCAGATCGTAGTTTATGAAGAACTCGCCCTAGCCGATGCGCCTGAACTTGAAATGTTTAGCATGTCGCTGTTTCATGCTCCTGCTACTTTGTTTGAACATGGCACCAAAGAGCAGATTGAAAAATATATTGGTGGTATCACCCATGGCACTGACATTTGGTGCCAAGGCTTTTCTGAACCCGGAGCAGGTTCTGATCTTGCGAGCTTGCGGACCAGCGCTCGGCTAGAGGGGGATCATTATGTCATCAACGGCCAGAAAATCTGGTCGTCGGGGGCGATGAATTCGGACTATTGCCTGCTGCTTGCGCGCACCGATCCAAACGGCAAGCGTAAGCATGATGGCATTTCCTATTTTATCATGGACATGAAAACAAAGGGCCTTGAGGTGCGGCCAATCCGTCAGATCAACGGCGAAGCTCACTTCGCCGAAATGTTCATGGACGATGTCAGAATTCCTGTTGAGAATAGGATTGGTGCCGAGGGCGATGGCTGGAATATCGCGCAATCGACGCTATCTACCGAGCGCGGATTGTTGATCTTCGGCGAGGTCGAGCGGCTTGCCCGTTCTTTCCAGCTTGATGGGCAGGATGCTCGCGATACCTGGATGCGTGATGTTCAGTTTCGCCGCGAATATGCCGCGCTCTGCGGCGAGTTACAGACTATTCGCTTAATGATCCGCAAATTATTGATGGAATTGGAGGCGAATCCCGACAAGGCCTCGCCCACCCTGCCAACCTATATAAAGTTGACCTATGGACCGTTTCTGCAACGATATACCGAATTCCTGCTGCGTGCTGAAGGTCTCGATACGCAGAAGTGGCAGCCGGGCATCCCAGGCACTGCTCACAGCAGCCGACTGCGGTTCAATGATTTCCTAAAAAGCTATGGCTGGACCATTGCAGGCGGTTCAAATGAAATAATGCGCAACATTATCTCTGAGCGGATACTGGGACTTCCAAAGGGATGAGACGACCAATTGGGTTAGGCCGCAATTTGTTTGCGAGTATGCAAGTTCATTTTTGGAGAGGATTATAGATCATGAGCTATTTTGAAGGCAAAGTCGCCGTTATCACCGGTGCTGGACGTGGGATTGGAAGGGCGACTGCCCATCTTCTGGCCTCACAAGGTGCCAAAGTTGTCGTCAATGAGCTGGGTGGTGGACCTCAAGGCGGCGGCGCAGACCCTACTCTTGCGAAAGCCGTTGTGGACGAAATTCTGGCTGCGGGTGGAATCGCAGTTGGCGAGACTTCGAGCGTGACGACTATGGCAGGTGGCCAAGCCGTCATTGATTGCGCGATGGACAATTTTGGCAGGGTTGATTTCTTGATCAATAATGCGGGTATTATTCGTCCGCGCCGGATCACTGAAATGAGCGAATATGATTTCGACGAGGTTCTCAACGTCAATCTAAAGGGATATTTTGCTGTCATCAGGGCTGGCGCTGAACATTTGAAGAAGCAGGGCGGTGCGATCATCAGTTTTAGTTCACCCTCAGGTTTTGGGCATCTTGGAATGGCCAATTACAGTGCAGCCAAGGAAGGGGTAGTCGGGATGACCCGTTCGCTCGCCCGAGAGTTGGCTGAATTCGGTATTCGCTGCAATGCCGTGCGACCCATGTCGAGCCCGTCGACCATGGCGATTCCCGAAGTTTATGAGACACTCGAATACCAGACGCAAACTCTTGGCATTCCGCATTTGTCAAACCAGTGGCTTTCTGTTCACAACGAGCCATTCGGTCCGGATTCAGTGGCAGCTGCGGTGGCATGGTTGTGCTCGCCATTGTCGGAAAATATCAACGGTCGTGAAGTTTATATCTGCGGTTCACAAATTGCGCTGGTGCAGGAACCTGAGCTCATCCGTAATCAGTTTATGGCCGGTGGCTGGACATGGGAAGGTATTTGCGATCCGGCGGTAACTAACGCGCTGACCTATGATGTTCGCAACCGATATACGGGCCGCAAGCAGAATTGAATTACAGCAGCCTATTAGTCAGGACGAGTGTGGATCGGCGGTCAGCAACAAGGTACCGGAACGAACTTTGAATTCTGAGGATTTGACTGCCGCCTTTACGAGTTTCATAGACAAATCTAACTAATTTAGACGATGGAGGATGTTCAGATGAACTTTGCTTGGGATGAAACCGACATCGCATATCGCGAAGAGTTGCGCGAAATGCTGGACGAGCTACCCGCTGACTGGTGGGACGAATATGCTGCTGAAGGACCTGCCAGCCCGAAAGTAATGACCTTCGCGCGTGGATTTAACGCCAAGCTTGCTGAGCGTGATCTGGTTGTGCGCCATTGGCCCGAAAGCTATGGCGGGAAGGACGCCAGCGCTTGGAAGCAGATCATAATTAGTGAAGAAATGTGGTCCAGCGGGGAACCTCGATCATCGCTCTATATGGGGTCGAACTGGGCGGGACCAGCGATCATGCGCTTCGGTACGGAGGCACAGAAGCAAAAGCATTTACGCGGCATTGCAGAGGGCAGGGTATTATGGTGTCAGGGCTTTTCCGAGCCGGAAGCGGGCACTGATCTCGGCAATATGAAGACGCGGGCAGAGCCTGATGGCGAAGGTGGTTTTGTTGTCAATGGTTCGAAGGTGTGGACATCCTATGCCGCCCGTGCAGACATGATGTTTCTGCTGGCCCGGGTTGGCGGAAAAGGCAAGGGCGGGGTAAGCTGCTTTTTGATCCCTACAGACACACCCGGGATGGAAATCCGTCCGATTGCGGGTGTCCATTCGCTGTATGACTTCCATGAAGTATTTTTTACTGACGCGCGTGTGCCAGGTGAGGCGCTGCTCGGTGAGGAAGGAAATGGCTGGACAATTGTGCAGACGGTCATCCACTTTGAGCGGATCGGAGCGGCTCGTTATGAAAAGGCCGGTCGTGCCCTGCACCACATCGTTGAGCTGCTTAAACAGCGCGGGGATTTCGACGATCCGGTTGTACAGGCGGATTGCGCCATAGCACTTGCGGCCGTTGAGGCAGCGCGTCTGTTGACCTATCAGGTGATTGATGGCCGAGTGAAGGATCGCGATCCCGGTGCCAATACCTACATCGCGCGTTATGCGATGATACAGGCGGACCATGCAGTGGCGAACCTCACATCGACATATTTGCCGGACCTGCTGGTCCAAGGCGGCGATGGCCATCTTCGTGCACAATTCAACTCTGCTATCACTGCGGGCCTTGCTGCGGGTGCGGCGGAAGTTCAACTGAATATGATTTCAGGCCGCTATCTGCAGCTGCCAAGGGGAGCCTGACATGGATCTTGATCTGACCGACGAGCAACGTGCATTGCATGAAGCGATTGCTCGCATAGTTAATGACTACAAGGAACTGCCCCGCAAGGACAATGTCGTTGAACCATGCGCTTGGCATTATGCTGCGCAAATGGAACATGAACTGGACGTGGGCGGCTTTTTTGAGATTGCGCTCGAGGAGAGTTTTACCGCGCTTGAAGCCGCGCTTCTTGTTTACGAAACGGGGTTTTCTCCGCTGGTCATGGAAGTCGCGGGATCGGCGCTGATCGGTCCATTAATGACTGGTGAAGCTCTGCCGCGCCCGATCGCTGTCGCGCGACTTGAAGACCTGACCCGCGGCGTGCGGTTTTTGGATCGCGCCCAAACGCTGATCGTAGATCTGGGTGACGATGTTGCTATCCTGCCTGCATCATCGCTGACCGTACAGCCGATTATCAGCAACTACGCTTACCCGCTGGGAAAGCTTGCTGAGTTACCGGATTTTACCAATGCGAGGCGTCTTGGCGCTGGGTCGGCGGCCAAGTTGCGGCGGTTATGGCGGCTTGGGCTTGCCTTGGAAATCGGCTCTGCAATGCAGGCGGCGACTGAATTTACCACCGAGTATGTCAAGCAACGGCAAGTGTTCAGCCGACCGCTGGCGACGTTTCAGGCGGTGCAGCATCGTCTGTCTGCGGACGCCGAAAAATGCCGTGCAGTATACTGGTTGTGCATGAAGGCGGCTTGGAGCGGCACTGAAATCGACGCCGCGCTCGCCGCGCTACACGCACAGCGCGCAATCACCCAATTGATATATGATACCCACCAGTTCAATGGTGCGCTCGGCATGACGTTAGAGCACAAATTGCATTTTTGGACATTCCGCCTCCGTTGGTTGATGGGCGAACTGGGCGGATATCGGGTGCAGGCAGCCGATGTATCGCGCCTTGCCTGGGGGAATGCGTCGGTTCAAAATGCAGCTTAAGCAAGGAAGGTAGTGATCAGCGGACGGAAATTCCTCCATCAACCGTCACCATCTGCCCTGTTATATATCGGCCAGCGTCCCCAGCGAGATAAAGGCAGGCGGCGGCGATATCTTGCGGATAGCCAAAATCTCCCATCGGGATGAAATTTGGTTCGAGAAGCGGACCACGCAATTGCATATTGGACTGACGGTGTAGGTCAGGATTTTCGTTACGAATGGCACCGGGTATCACGCCGTTGATGCGAATTCCGCGATCAGCGTACTCTCGTGCCAAAGATTGCGTCAAGGCGATGCTTCCTGCCTTCGAAGTAGCGTAAGCAATATTGTCGTACAAAACGAAGCGCGTTGCCGCAATTGAAGATATGTTGATGATAACCCCGGCCTTGCAACGTACCATGTACGCTAGCGCCTCTTTGCAACAAAAGGCGACGCCTTTCAGATTCACGGCCTGAATCCTGTCCCATTCTTCGGGGTTCAAATCGTCAAAATTTTGCATACCAAAGGCGGCGGCGCAATTGACGAGGACATCTATCCGGCCATGCGCTGCCATAACCTTTGCCATCATCGTGCCGATTGAATCTGGATCAGATTGATCATACGTTACGGTCGATATATTGTCGGCAGGCACCGCGTCCAGAACCCTGCGTAAGCTATCTTCATCTCGGTCCGCAGCGATTACTGTTGCGCCAGCATTTGCAAACAGTCTGGCAATATTCCAACCGATACCGCCAGCAGCGCCGGTTACGATAGCAGTTCTTCCTGATAAGCCAAAAAGGGTTTCTATTGTTGTTGGCATTGTCCCGTTCATATCAAATGCCTTTTCTTTAACTAAACCTAATTCTCGGCCAAAACTGCTTATCCGCGGCCAGTGTTAGGGCATCAGGCCGTTTCTCCATCGTGGATAAACTCGCACAACGCCCGATGAAAGTTCGAAACTGAGACTTCCTGCTTCGGATTTGGCCTGCAACCTTTGAAGCCGCGCGATTTCATGCCTTGCTGGACATCTCCCATGTTTTGATAGTCCTGAACAAGGATTTTACCCCAGAATTTCAGATCGGTGAGGTCATCATTCCATTCCCATTTGCTCTCTGGCACTTCAGCTTCGGGGTAGCGCATAAGCGAGTAGACATCCCAAAGACAAGAATTGGGATCATCCCCGTTTGGACGGGCACGGTAACCAAGCACACCAATTGGGGATTGCAAGATGACCTGATTGGGAAAAAGGTGCCAATCGGTGCCAGCGGCAATAGCCTGCTCATTGCTGATCGGCGGACAGTTAATGCCGCGGTCAATCAGAACTTCCTGCATGAGTTCATTAAATTTTCCGAGGACAACCCATGGATCGGTGCCTGCCGGCACCTCGTCGACCAAGCGTTTAGCAGCTGCAAGGCCTGGTTCAGCCATGACCGCATTCAGAGTAACGATCGTTTCCTCCATATAGGCCAGCATACCAATACGATTGTCTTCGCCTTCGCGCGGACCGCCGAGCCGAGGCGAGCGGAGCCCCGTTGGCGCAGAATCCCAATACCCGAACATGCCGTGCCGTCCATGTGCATAGCTAGTCGTTACGTCATCGAAAAATTGCAACATCTGCGGATGTGTGGTCTGCACATGATAGCCTTCGCTGAAAGCTTCGAGCGCTACTTTCCAGTTGCAGGGCAAGATCGTTGACTTGCGCCAGTGATAGCGCATTCCTTCCATTGCAAATGGATCGAGGATCGCTTTTGCAGGCGACAAGGCATCTTCCAAGCTTTCGCAATTGGGATCCATGTTGATATAAATCCAGCCACCCCAACGCCCTACCTTGACGGTAGAGAGGTTAGTATCTTCGGGAGCCAGAGCATCGCCCCAATCGTCGCGATCAACGACTTTCAGGTTTTGGCCGTCTAATGACCACTGCCATCCATGAAACCGACAGTGCAGCCGAGCGGACTTTCCGCAGCCTTCGGTCAGGCGGCGACCACGATGTGGGCAGCTGTTATGATACGCACGAATTTCATCGGGTGCGGTGCGGACTACGGTGATGGAATCATCGAGAATGTCGTAGGTAAAAAAGCTCCCAACTGTAGGTATTTCTTCTTCACGACAGGCCATTTGCCATGTCCGTGGCCAAAGATACTGAGCTTCCTTTGCGGCAAATTCCTTCGATATGTAATTGGAAGCAGGAATATAGTCCGGACGGACGGCGTCCCCTGCAGCCAAGATAATCGACTTTTGATGGATGTTCATTGTTGTTCTCCTAACAATAAGCCCATCTTCCGATTGGCCTTTGGGCATTTGCAATCTTTGGTAACTCAAACTCGCTCGGTGGGACTCAATTTCTACCAGAACCTACTAGAAATGATGGATTTATATTGCCTTAGACATACTTAACTGAACCAGTTTTGCCGGATCGGACCGATAACTTGTTATACCCTTGTAAGCCCTCGCTCCAAATTGTTTCCTTTTGGTAATTGCTATCGTTATCCTGCCACAAGAAAGCTAAACCCAACTCCCCATTGATACATATCGTAGAACATTATTATTCAACACGAAAGTGGTATGAGAAGATAAAGCTGTTGAGAATGTCGTTCAAAAAGATACTCTGTGCTTGAAAAGTGAAAAATTCGCGAATCGTAATCGGATTAAACATAGCCAGATATGTGAAGCAGAATTTGAATTCAGGAGAGATAAGATGGACGACAAAAAAAGCGGTAATCTGCCAGAGGCAGGCAAAGACATCACCAAAGCGGATGGTCTGACAAGAAGAGCTGCCATCGCAACGATCGCTGCTGTCGCAGGTGCGCCTGCAGTCGCGGCTGACGTCGCCGCAAATACGGTCCTAAAATCTCCAAACTCTCCCTTTGGACCTTCAGATGAGACCACCCATCCGGCTGGCCCTGACAGCATCTGGCAGGAGAGTTACTGGATTTACTTTGGCAATGGAAAGGGGCTGGGCGGTGTTGTCCATACCGGTGAACAAGTTAATCTGGGCAAGTCTAATATATTTGCGCTTGGTTATGCAGATGGCCTCGCATTCCGTCGAGCAAAGGACGATCATGACTTGAACCGAGATGCTCGTGCATCGGGCCGCTTTAGCGCAGGAGAATACATATTCACACCAGGTACCGACGGTCGCGTTTACTTATCGGGAAAGGATGAGGGATTTGCCCTTGATCTGGAGTTCATCCCGCAAACCAAGTCCCTTCGCTGGCTAACCGTTTTTCCGAATCCAGAAAATCATGTGGGCTCCCAAACGTCGAGCTATAACATACAAACTCCAGGCGTGGTCCGCGGAACAATGCGACTAGGTGATAAGCTTTTTGATGTGGATGCCTTTTCTCAGCGGGGCCATTCTTGGGGAAATCGCGATTATAAGGCACTACGAGGGAACGGATCGCGATGGGTGACGGGGTCAGTGGGAGATCGTCTGAACTTCTCTGCCTATGTAGCGATTCGTGCTGACGGAATGGTAATAAAGTCGGGGTTTGTTGTTGATCGTGGCGAAGTGCGTCACACCAGCGATATAAACGTCACAGTCGAAGTGGACTTCGATAGCGTCACATATCGCGCTGGCGTGGTTCGTATGAAATTCCCCGATCGCGAATATGTGTTTCGCGCCAAAATTGATAACATCAACCTGATCCAGCATCATGGCAGCGAAATAAATGTAGGCGGTGGCGATTTGCGGGTCGATGGCCTGTCCGAAACCGGCTATAGTGCTTGGGAGATAAACGAACGGCCGCCGACACCTGCGGGCGGGGTGCCCTTCAGCTTTGGGTCATTGGTCGTTGACGGCTTAAAAAAATGACAGGCTTTTTTATCTCGTTCTAATTCCTGAGTTAACCTGCGGCTTACAACGCCTACATTTCGAAAAAACGAGCAATGATTTTGCGCTGATCTTCAATTAGTGATTTACCGGCTTTTGCGGCTGCAACCGTGTCATTTGCTTTGACGGCAGCGTGGATGCGTTTGCAAACGCCAACTTGTATTCTATGGATGTCTGGCGAACGAAATTGTGCGCTAAAGATCGCGATTCCTGCCATCGGAAAAATTCTTTGTAGCTCTGCATTTTGACATATGTCGAGCAATGCAATAGAAAAGTGACGTCTCGCCCGTGCAAATTCTAGTTCTCCGCGCAGTTCAGCGGATTCCAGTTCAGCAAGTACCTTGTCTAGTATTACCGCATTTTTGGGCTTGTAATTTTTTGCGGCCGTTCTTGTTAGCAGCCCATTAAGGACGGAGCACAAGTCCATCACGCCATCTGCTTCCTCTCGGGTAAATCGACGAATGACCGCTGACTTGTTTGGTGTCAATTCTATCACGCCGCGTTCGCTTAGTAATTGGATGCCTTCGCGAACCGCATTGCGACCAACTCCGAATCGCTTCATGAGATCGCTTTCTGCAATCCGTTGCCCCGGAACCATGTTTTGAGTTTCAAGATCGCGTAATATTTCGAGGAAGATTTTTTCCCGCGTTGCCGAAGGTAACTTCTTTTCTGCAAATGACGTTGGCAATTTTTTACTCCCCCCATCAGTGTTACCATCTGGCCTAACGCTGGTGAACCGCCGATACCGCGTGATAGCGCGCTTTTCGCATATTGTATTGTTATTTTTTATTGGACTGCGGCATCGGGTGGCCATTTATAATATTGTGACTGGCCAACGGTCTATAAAAAATTGATCCCAAGCAAGTTTTATCAAGTAGTCTTGAATGTTCTACGATATCGTCCTATCAGAAAAATTCTGACGCGTTTGTCATTCCTGCCTGTGCTATACAAAAGCATTAGGGCGTGCGGATAGCAATTGCATAGAGCTTGACCACAGGCCGACGGTGAGCCCGAAGCCTGGTTGAAATATCGCGCAAGTAGCGACACGAGGGGATTAGTATGGACTTCGGCTGGACAGAATCGCAAACCGTTTACCGGCAACAGTTGGTTGACATTCTTGATCGAGAGTTGCCTTCGGATTGGTGGGAAAATTATGCCTTTGATGGCCCATGTCATCCTAAACTCATGGAATTTGCGCGCGGCTTTAATCTGAAACTCGCGGCAGAAGGGCTCGTCGTTCCGCATTGGCCAGAGCGCTACGGTGGTCGCGATGCCGAACCATGGGAGCATATCATTACGAGTGAAGAAATGTGGAGCGCCGGCGAGCCCCGCAGTTCACTCTATATGGGGACAAATTGGGCAGGCCCTGCCATTATGGAGTTCGGTACGGAAGAGCAGAAGTTGGAACATCTGCTGACTTTGTCGCGCGGCGAAGTATTATGGTGCCAAGGGTTTTCGGAACCGTCAGCAGGCACCGATTTAGCTGCGATGAGCACTCGGGCAGTTCGGACTGAAACCGGCTATCGATTGAATGGCTCAAAAGTCTGGACGTCTTATGCCAAGCATGCTGACATTTGCTTCATGCTTGCCAAAATCGACGATGCGGGCAACTCGAAGGGTGCTGTAACCTGCTTTCTGCTGCCGCTTGATACAGCAGGTGTAGAAGTTCGTTCGATCCATGGGATCCACATGGAGGACGACCTCAACGAAGTTTTCCTGACAGATGTGGATCTGCCCGATAGCGCGCGGCTTGGTGGCGAAGGTAAAGGCTGGGAGATTGTTACGGCGATCATTCATAACGAGCGTGTTGGTGCCGCGCGTTATGAATATTCGCGTCGTGCCCTCAACCGAGCGGTCGGTTACCTGAAGGAGCGTGGACAATTTCACGGGGCCGTCAAAGGCGAGGCAGCGCGTGCCTTGGCCGCATGCGAATCCGCACGAATGCTGACCTATCTTGTCATCGATGGCCGAGCAAAAGGGCGTGACGCAGGAGCCGACACATTCATTGCACGCTACGCGATGGTCATGGCAGACCATAGCGTCATCAATTTCATATCTTCGCAGCTGCCCGATTTGCTCACCGATCCGGGTGATGGCATGTTTCGGGCATTTTTCGGTTGCGCGATTACATCGGGTGTTGCTGCGGGCGCCGCAGAAGTTCAACTTAACATGATTTCTGGCCGCTACCTCGGCCTACCTCGGGGAGTCTGAAGCAATGGATTTTGATCTTTCATCCGATCAGGCGGCTCTTGTCGATGCTGTGGGTTCTGTCGTTAGTCGGCATGCGGATCTACGTAAGGGCGAAACTCTGCGACCCATGTATTACAGTTATGGAGACGGCCTAGATCGTGACCTTGTAGAGAATGGCTTTTTCGACATCGTGCGCGAAGAAACCTTCGGTCCGCTAGAAGCAGCCCTCATGATTGCAGAGGTTG
The DNA here is from genome assembly GCF_044357595.1 of Sphingorhabdus sp. GTDB lineage: Bacteria > Pseudomonadota > Alphaproteobacteria > Sphingomonadales > Sphingomonadaceae > Sphingorhabdus_B. The sequence goes on from NZ_JBIKPH010000002.1 coordinate 77,408, forward strand.
CACGCAGTCCGCACGCAGTGGAAGTGGTTGGCTCGGCACTTGTTGCGCCAATGCTTTGGCCCGGCTTGAACTTACCACGCCCCATTGCGATCGCCCGACTGGAAGATTTGACGCGCGCCGTCCGCTTTCTTGATCGCGCCCGAACAGTGCTGGTAGATGCCGGCGATCGTATTGTGGCCCTGCCGATTGTTGACGGCGATGTTGAGGAGGCCCTTTCTGTGTATGCCTATCCAATGGGCCGTTATCGCTCGACCCCGGATTTGAGCAAAGGTCAGGTATTGGATGGAGTTGCAGTCGAAGAATTCCGCCGTTTATGGCGCGTCGGCCTTACGCTTGAAATAGCCGGCGCGATGCGGTCCGCGGTCAATTTCACCGCCGACTATGTAAAGACACGAAATGTATTCGGTCGGCCACTGGGTAGTTTTCAGGCGATCCAGCATCGTCTCTCGATAGACGTTCCGCGCGCTGAAGGTGCATACTGGACAGGCCTTCGGGCTGCATGGAGCGGTTCTGCGCTCGATGCGACTACAGCATTGCTCCATGCGCAAGCAGCAGTCATCCCGGTCATTTTCGACACTCATCAATTCAACGGGGCACTTGGCTTTACGCTTGAGCATTCACTGCACTTTTGGACGCAGCGTCTGCGGGTGCTTGATGGGGAGATTGGTGGTGCCCACGCCCAAGCAGAAGCCGCTGCCGATTTGGCCTGGCCAGATGCATGATTGAGAATCTGGCTCGCGGTGATGTCGAGTTACTATATGAAGCTCCCGGATTGTTTGAAGGACCACTTTGGGATCAAACGAGCGGCACACTAATCTATACCGATGCATCTGGCGGTGGCGTATGGCGGATTGATCCGACAACCTGCAACAATGAATGCGTTGTTCCGCACCGCAAAGGCATAGGTGGACTGGCTGCGCATTCTGAAGGCGGATTCATCATGGCTGGCAAGGACGTGATATGGCGCAGGGGAGAAGATCGCGGAGTATTGATTGCCAACGACCCCGCATGGGGGCTCAATCGCTTTAATGATTTAACGACCGATCCAGCAGGGCGTGTTTATGCAGGCGCGCTCGACTACGATCCGGAACAACCCGATAGACCTCGCAACCCGGGCAGGCTGTTCGTTGTTGATCTTGATGCTAGTGTTCGGCAAGTGGACGACGGCCTGGGAGTACCCAATGGCATTGCGATATCGCCAGCAGGTGACTTGCTTTATCTGGCCGATACATCAGCACGCATGATCTGGGTCTATGATATCGATAGCCGGGGCGATCTTCATGGTCGCCGATCATATGGTGAGTTTGGGGATGGTGAACCCGATGGTCTCGCAGTGGATGTAAATGGAGCATTGTGGGTTGCGGTCCGTTCACCCGGCAGCCTGTCTGTCTATGCGGGCGGTGAACGCGTTGCCCGTTATGAAGTGCATTCACACCCGACAAGTTTGTGCTTTGGTGGATCGGATCTGAGAGATATATATCTTACAACATCGGGCGGTATAGGCAAGGATGGCAATGGCGTAGGACAGGTTTACAGGTTGCGCGCACCTGTTGCAGGCCTAGCCTGTGCGCCTGCGCGGGTTCTTGTTTCGGAAAAGGCTAAATGATGAACGACTTGGCTGAAGAAATCACACAACTGCGCGCTTACCAGCAGATACAGCAGTTGCCGATCCGTTATGCCAATTGCATGGACCGCAAGGACATCGAAGGCCTGTTGCCGCTGTTCTCAGATCGTATCTCGATGGGGGCGGCGGGTAAAGGGCGCGAGGGAGTCCGTGCATTTTACACCGGGGCGTGGTCCCGTTTCCGGCGCAGCGTGCACAGGATCAGTAACCATTCAATAAACCTGAATAGTGCAGATTCTGCTACTGGCCATGTCTACTGCCTCGGCGAACAACAGGTTGAAGAGGGTAAATGGGATCGGCTGATGATGTCTTACGATGATCGCTATGTGCTGGAAGATGGACTGTGGCGTTTTGCCAGCCGCAAGCTGAGCTTCTGGTTCCGTGACATCGATGGCCAGCGTCTGCTGGGTAGCGACTATGAATTGGTGCCGTCGCTGCCCGATAGTTGCCCCGAATGGCAGTCGTTTTTCTCGCTTAAATCATAAGGTGGAGGTTTAACCGTTCGGCAGAATTACCCGTTTGGAAAAGCGCCATCCCGCCGAAGTGCGGACAAACTGGTCATCATATTGTCCGGTGTGCACTTCCCCAGCCAGTTCCATACGATAGGGGCCGTTACAGGACGCTTCATCGCCATTGACGGAAATTTCAGCATCTATCGGAATATGTTTTCCACCGTTTGCGGGTATACTGGAGACAAGTCGTGCTAGGCGTTCGTGGCCTACAATTTCTTTGCCGCCCGGGACTACCATTACGCCATCATCGGCAAAAATCGTCAAAAATGCTTCGGCATCACGATTGTCGAAATAGATAGCATAAAGTTCGCGGAGTTCAGCAATTTTATCTTTGTCGGACATAATACTCTCCAATTGGCATCGGGACGTCAGCCTAGTTTAGAAGACCCATCTTTTCCAGCCTTGCGTTAACAGGTGACAATGGTAGATCAATATTGTGCTACGAAAAAGCGGAAATTTATCTCCTTTTGTGTTATTGTGGGGTAGGTGAATATGCCGGATAACCATAGCGACTATATGGAGAGGCTTTGATGGAATACGATGTTCCCGATACCCAACCGGATTTCCCGGCGACTATCCCTGGCATGTTGAAAGCGGTGTCGGAGCGCTTTGGCGAAAATGCCGCTGTTGCCGACGCAAGCCAGACGATTAGTTTCCGTGCGCTTGAAGATCGCTCTGCGGAACTAGCGCGCGGATTACTCGCGATGGGCATCGGTAAGGGAGATAGGGTCGGCATTCTTTTGCCTAATGGGACTGACTTCGTGTTGGCATTCATGGCCGCAACGCGCATTGGAGCCGTGGTTGCACCGCTAAGTACATTATATCAAGCAGCGGAACTTCGATGGGTTTTAGAACGCGCGGCAATCCGTTGCTTAGTCACGGTGGCCAGTTTTCGAAATCATGACTATTTAACACGTCTTGAGGAGGCGCTGCCCGATCTTGTCGGTCAAACCGCAGGTGCCATCGCCTCGCCCAATGCACCATTTCTTCGGTCTATCTTAGTTGTGGGGGCGTGTGATAGGTCATGGGCAAAGTCACTTTTCGAGGATGCGGTTGCTGCCCTGGCAGCGCGCCCTGAATTTGATCATGCTTTTCTTTCTGCAGCAGAAGCCCAAGTGCATCCATCAGATCCAGTCTGCATTATTCATACGTCGGGCAGCACGTCTCATCCCAAGGGTGTTGTTCACGGGCATGGGCCATTCATTCGGCATACGTTTCAGATGGCTAAGGACTTTACACCACTGGGGCCGGGCGACCGGGTGGTTGCTTTGCGCCCATTTTTCTGGGTTGCAGGACTTGGTGCGCAACTATTCTATTGCCTGCAGGCTGGCGCCTGCCATGTCACAATTGACAGTCCTTCAGACGAAGCGCTTTTGAGAGCAATAGAGCAGGGAGATATGAACTTACTTGCCGGCGACGAAACCTGGTTTCAGCGGTTGCGTCATTCTCCGAAACTGCGTGATGCGGGATATGAATTTGTTGAAATTAACGTTGAATTTTGCGGCGTGGCTCGTCGTGATAGCCGCGACGATTTGATGTTCATTAGCCAGAACTTGGCCCAACGTTTTCCAAAGCCCGAACATGCCGATACAGACCGTTTTCCTTGGACATTCGGCATGACGGAATTTCTAGGCGCACACACCTCTCTCCGCTGGAACGAGCACACGCCGATGGATCGCGCAAGAGTAAGTGGTCGATCAGTGCCGGGTGTCCGTGCAAGGATATGCGATCCTGTCACACATGAGATTTTGCCCGCGGGAACTCCCGGTGAATTGGAAGTACGAGGCTATTCGATGATGCTAGGCATGGACGGGGTCGAACGCAGCGAAATCTGGACTGATGACGGCTATTATCGAACCGATGATCTCGCTTCTATGGACGCCAATGGCTATATAACGCTGATCGGTCGGCTGGGGGATGGCTTTAAGGTGAAAGGAGCCAATGTTGCTCCGCTTGAAGTCGAAACGGCGCTCTACGGCTTCAAAGAAGTTGAACGCTGCTGCGTACTTGGCGTGCCGCGTGATGCCAACCGAACCGATAGTATTTCGGTTGCCGTCCTACAACTGCGACATGGATCGGTGATTGATGAGCAGGCTATGAGAGCTAAGCTGAAGTCTCAATTGTCTTCTTATAAAGTGCCGGAACACATAATGATTTTTACGGAGGCAGACATTCCGATCACGGGTTCTGGTAAAGTTAAACGATCAGAGCTTCTGGCAAAAGTGACCGCGCTACTGGGTGAATGAGGCTAAGGTTTCTATGTGATCAGTAGACACAGTGTGTAGGATGATATAGTAGAACAATAATAAACGACTGGTTCTTTTCGATAAGGGCCGTTGTTCCTATTGTGTCGGTGCGGGATGGCATAGCGCTTAAAAGAGAAAGTGAGTATGGTCGACCTTTTAATGACGTCAGAGCAACGGCAGATTGTCGACAGCGTTGTCAGCTTCCTTGCCGAAAATCTGCCAGTCGGGCGTCTCCGCCCCAGTGCTGGAAGTCGCCAAGAGGCCCAAGCCATGCCCGAAATGGCGAGCTTGGGCTGGTTCATGATTGGCCTTGACGAAAAGTTTGGCGGCCTTGGCATGTCAATCACGGAAGAGGTGTTAATCTTTCGTGAGTTTGGCCGATATTTGCTTGGTCCAAGTTCAATTGCTACCGTTTTGGGTATGCGCGTTGCTGCAGAAGCTGGAAACGCCTCCCTGCTTCAAAAGTTGTTAGAAGGCCGCGTCCATGTAGCGCTTGCCAATTCGGTTGGCGAAGTCAGTATTAAAGATGCGGTATCCGGGCCGTTCCAGATTTTCGATGGATCAGGAGCAGATTTGATCCTAGTGATTGGTGAAGCCGGTCAAGCAGCTCTTTTGGAACGCTGTGCGGTGTCCGAAATTTCTTCGCGACGCTCCTCAGTTGACGGTTTAACCCTCGAATTGGCGAAGTGCAACGCAGTGCCCTCGTTGGCCTACGTTGGAGAGGGATCAACCCTGTATATGCGCTTGTCCTTGCTTGCTGCTGCCATGCTTTCCGGCATGTGCGAAGCGACGCGCGACCTTTCCACAGAATATGCAAAGTTTAGAGTTCAGTTCGGTAAACCAATAGGATCGTTTCAGGCAATCAAACACAAATGTTCGGACATGGCTTTGCGCGCAGATGCAGCGACTAATCTGGTAAACTTCGCAGCGGTAACATTGACGGCAGGACAGAAGGATGCTGCTTATCTTTCTACTGCAGCCAAGTTACTTACAGCGCGATATGCGCTTCTAAGTGCGAAGGAGACCATACAGGTGCACGGCGGGATAGGTTTTACGGTGGAGTGCGACGCCCACCACTTCCTTAAGCGTGCCCATCTTTATGATCTAATTGGGGGTGGTTCATTCCGGCAGCAGCAGCTGTTGCTCGCTGATGCTTTGCCTGAGGTCGAATTGCCTGGGACGGAGTTTGCAGCATGAACCTAGATTTTACTCCTGACGAAGCTGAATTCCGCGCCGAAGTGCGTGATTGGCTGCGGACTAACGTACCAAAGGAGCGCCGTCCGGCGGAAGGGCATGCGATGCTCGCTTTTGACACAGCGTGGCAACGCAAGCAATTTGATGCAGGTTGGGCCGGTATCAGTTGGCCCAAGGAATACGGAGGGGCAGGGCTGTCGCTGATCCAACAGCTTATCTGGTTTGAGGAATATGCACTTGCCGACGGGCCATATCTTGGGTGCTTCTTCATTGGATTGAGCCACGCCGGACCGACGATTATCGCCCGCGGTACCGAAGATCAAAAAAGCTTTTATTTGCCGCGGATTCTGAATGGTGAAACACCTTGGTGTCAGGGCTTTTCTGAACCCGGAGCGGGGTCAGATCTTGCTGGAATTAGGTGCAAGGCCGAAGTCGACGGCGATTATCTCGTTGTGAACGGACAGAAGATTTGGACCAGTCTTGCTCACCACTCGAAGTATCAGGAGTTGCTCGTTCGCACAGATGCAAACAATCGTTATGGCGGCATTACTTGGGTTATCGGTGATATGGAGTTGCCGGGTGTTACCATTCGCCCAATTGGCGGTATGCATGGCGTGCCTGACTTCTGTGAAGTTTTCTATGATGATGTGCGTATCCCACTTGAAAATGTTGTCGGCGAGATCAACGACGGATGGGCTGTCGCTATGGCGACATTAGGTTTCGAGCGCGGCACTGCAGCACTTGGCGAACAGATCGAAATGAGCCGGGTGGTGGAGAATCTGATTGACGTTGCTAAGTTGCGACCTGGACCGGATGGTGTGCGGCCTGCAATTCAGGACGGCGAGTTTGCCGCTCGCCTTGCTTTGCTACGCGCGGAAGTGGCGGCTCTCAAGGCAATGAGCTATGCCACCATCAGCCGCGCACAAAGAGATTTCACTCCCGGAGCGGAAGGGTCAATCATTGCACTTTACAACACTGAATCGATCCAGAAAATCTACCGGCTCGCCTTTGACCTGATGGGGCCAGCGGCATTGGACCTTGATAGCAGTGGCGAGGATTGGACGACGCGATATCTGTTGTCGATCATGCAGACCATTGCAGGCGGCACGGCAGAAATACGTCGCAACATTATCGGTGAACGGGTACTCGGGTTGCCGCGCAGTTGAGCGAGCCCGCAGCTGGACAGAAATTTTGATTGGAGCTTTAAATGGACCTGCCAGACGACGTTCTTTATGAAATTGGCGACGAAGGTATCGCCCTTATTACCCTCAACCGTCCGCATGAAGGGAATGCGATCACGCCGGCAATGCATAAAGGCTTGCGCAAGATATGGCGTGATGTTGATGAAAATCCTCTCGTTAAAGTGGCGATAATTACCGGGGCCGGGGAGCGGCATTTTTGCACCGGTGCTTCTGTCTCTGGTCTGTCTACAGAGGGCGAAGATTCTGCGATGAAGCAGGGCACAATGGAGGAACTTAACCACCTTTCACCATATCAGAACAAAGTCTGGAAGCCGGTAATCTGCTGCGTCAACGGATTGGTGAACGGTGGAGGTCTGCATTTCGTTGTCGACAGCGACATCGTCGTGTCATCCGCCAATGCCAAGTTTATGGATACGCACACTTCTGTAGGACAAGTTGGCGCACTGGAGAATATGGGCCTGGCACTGCGCTCTACTTTGGGTACAGCGATGTTGCTCACATTTGCAGGCAAAGCTTACCGGATGGAGGCAGAGCGTGCTTATCAGCTTGGTCTGGTCGACATTCTGGAACCCGATCCCGCTGCTGCGATGGCCCGTTCGCGTGAATTGGCGCTTGCGATCGCTGAAAACTCTCCGGCAGCGATCCGCAATTCGAAGCAGGCAATTTGGGGCGCGATGGAGCAGGGCTATACCCGTGCGCTCGAAAGCGGCTGGCAGTTACTGCGCCTACATTGGGGACATCCGGATTTTGATGAAGGGCCGGCCGCCTTTGGCGAAAAGCGGGCACCCAAGTGGAACTCGGACCGGAACGCGCGTCGTTGATTTACGACTTGGCGCTAGGTCAGCCAAAACATGGGCTGTTGAATTTGATGAACGCTAGCGGTTCATCCGCCCATGGGGTTAATGAACAAGGTCTGATGGGCATGGCCAAACTCGCCCTGTTGATCAGATAGGCGCGTATCAACGATTGCAATACCGTTGCCAGCGCTTTCTGTCACCGCAGAGATCCGGATCCATTCCTCTTCTGGCATGCGGGTGAGGTGGAGACTGATGTCCACATTAGCGTAAGACCAATCGCGCCAGTCAACATAGCTTGATAAGCCGCTGCCATAGTCAGCCGCCATTGCACAATGTACAAACGGAGAGATAGGTACGCAAGGCAGAATTTCGCCCCACGTTCTTGACCATAGCAATCCGGGTCCGATATTTTCGATTCCGCCAGCCTCTACCCGAGTCTCTGTGATATGTGCGAGGCCAGTCCGACGCGTGTTGAGCGAAGGAAGCCCGGGAACGGCGACAGAATGCTTGGCAAAATGAGTGGCAGGGGATCCGCTAATCCGGACCCTGAGAGCCGAGGCGCGAACCACCACATTGTCATCTTGAAGCAACTCAACCTGCAACAGCTGCAGCTTAGTACCTTCGCGGATAACATCCACTTTGGCTGCTATTGGCGCCATCTTTGCCGGTTTTTGAATATCCGTTACCAGGCGACAGGTAACCATGGGCGTGAGGCAGGTCGTTTGTTCAACGGCGTGAGCGACCAGTGCGTTAATCGCTACGCCATTTTGCATTCTTTTGTCCCACGGCCCAATTGCCAAGGTCGTCGGGACGTAGGTTGAACCTTCCAATTGGAAAAGGTGGAACCCTGGCTGGCTAATCGTATCTTCGGTCACGGATCGTCGTTCCCTTACAGGGTAACTTGGTGGGAGAGGCGGGCGATGATAAAAAAATGGTCTGCTTCGGAAAATTCCAAGGCAGACCATTTGAAGAGTGAAAATGCTCTGGGCATTCGCCTCTTCCAATCATTAGGAGGTGGCCGGATTGCTTCGACCACCTCTTGAATGATTAGCTGGCGTCGCCACCAAAGCGGTACTTCATGTTGAAGCCCCACATGCGCGGCGCGGCATAAATCGACCCTAGGGTGCCCACCGACGAATTCTGCATTAGGTCATTGGTTCCGATCCGATAAAGTTTGTCGGTGAGGTTTGTCACAAAGAAGCCAAGATCGACTGGATGGCCCATTATTCCGCGCCAATTTGCCGTCAAGTCGATTGTAGCGTAGCCTTTTTCGACAGAGCGAAAGTTCAGCGCGCTAGTATCATTCAGTGCGACCGAAGATTGATTGTAGAGAAGGGCACCAATGCTCATCTCACCCATATCCTCAGACACCGGCAGCTTGTATTCGATTGAGGCGGTGAATTGCGTTTTGGGAACCGAATTGTAGCGGTTGTTAGAGCAGAACCCGACAGTCGTAGCTTGCGTTGGATCGCAGGGATTGCCTACAACTGGCGGCGTCTTCTTGTCAAACTTGGCATCAGTATAGGCGAATGTGCCGCCAAGCGTCAGCCCTTCGACTGGGATCAATGAAACCTCCGCCTCAATGCCTTTAATACGTCCATTGTTGACATTCTGGACCAGTGAGACTGGAACTGTACCGGACAGCACGACGTTCTTCTGAATGCTTTTGTAGCGATCCGAGTAAGCAGCCAAATTGGTGCGTAACAACACTCCGTTTAAGTTCCAGTCTGCCTTCAAGCCGAGTTCTAGCGAAACGTCGGTTTCAGGTTTGTAAGATGGATCGACCCCAGGAGGGGCAGTGCCGTTAACGCCTCCGGGACGATAGCCCTTGCTGGCCTTGGCATAGAGCAGTTGACCTCCATCGGTTTTGTAGCTGGCGCCAACCTGCCATGTCGTTGAGTTAAATGTTGCGTTGCGTGTGAGGCAAGGCGTGCCAGTAGGCCCGCCGAAGAAGCCGCCAACGCCATAGAGTTCGCACTTGCCGAACGGGATCGGTGCAAAGGTGGATGCAACGACGAAATTGGCGACGGGTGCTGGTAAACTACCACCGAAAGGTCCCGTCAGAAACGCGAGCAGCGCTGCCTGACCGCCGTCGACCAACGAGAGATATGTGTTTTGTTCTGAACGGATCTTATCCTGAGTGTAACGCAAGCCGCCGTTTAGTTTGAGTTTGTCCGTAACCGCGAATTCGGCTGATCCATACACCGCGCGCGAGGTCGTTGTAGCAATAAGCACGCCCACGCGCTGAATGACGCCGATTGATATACCCGCATTCTCAGATGGACCTGCTGGACGCTGTTCATCCATATAGCCGCCGATTGACCAGGTCAGTCGGTTGTTGATCGCTTTACCGGAAAGTCTCAGCTCCTCGCTAAATTGCTCATTGTTGTAGTATGGCAGACCAGTGCCATACGGGCAGGCCGAATGGCACTGCGTCACAATGCTCCCATTAAAGGGTGCGAAGGTCGTGGCATTGTCTTCTTTCTCGCGAATGTAGCCAAACACGTTTTTGAGTTCGATCGAATCTGACAAATCAACCGTTGTGGAGTTAACCACATAGACGTTCTTGCGTTTGCTGAAGATTGGATCATTCAGAGAAACCTGCCGAGGTCCGCGTGCTTGTTGAGCGGCGAGTTGCGACTGGATTGAAGCTGCAATATTGGGTGCCGTAAATGGAGTCATTCCGGCACGGAATGGTACGACACTGCCTCGGCTGTCGATGCCATAAGCCCCAGACAGCACAAACGAAAACTGGCCGACCGTTGGAAGTAAACCAGTTGCGGCCGGATTGAACCCTGTGGCTACAGTCGAAGTTCCGTTATCATCGGTTGTGAGATAATTCACCGTCGTGGTGTTCTCAAGTCCATCAAACGGACGTAGCGTTAACGATCCACGATATCCCTCATAGGAAACATTGTCGAGATCCTTGCCAGAAGCGAGGTTCTCGGTGAAACCATTGCGACGTGTGGTTTCGAAGGCAAGGCGCAGCAATACCTTATCTTCCACTATCGGAATATTGATTGCGCCACTAGCTGAACGCAAGCCATAATTGCCTAATTTCGTCGACACATAGCCGCCAAAATCGTTCTTTGGGGCCTGTGCTGTCACCATGACATTTCCGCCATCGGTAACACGTCCGAAGTTCACACCCTGCGGACCGCGCAAGACTTGAATGTTGGCGATGTCAAAGAAACTGCCCTGGGTTAGCCGGGTGACGGGAGCTTCGTTGAAATAGGTAATGACCGCTGGGAACAAGGTTCCAAATGAAAAGCCCTGACCACGGATAGTGTAAGTAAGGTTGGCACGGTCTGCGATCGAGGCGGAGACTGCAAGACCTGGGGTGCTCTGAACTAGATCGATAGGGTTAAAGGTTCCCTTCGCATCAATAGTATCGGGCATGATCACTGAGACGGCGACAGGCACATCCTGAAGACGTTCCTCACTACGGCGAGCCGTAACAATGATGTCATTCGGGTTGCTAGCTTCTTCATTCGCGGTATCCGCAGAAGGCTGCTCCACTTGCTGCGCGATAGCAGCCGAAGACGTTGAGGCCATGATAGCCACAAAAAAACCGATTTTTGAAGATCTCAATTTCATACTTTCTCTCCCATTTTATGCCAATTTGTAAAGACTTTTTATGTTAACGTTCAGTCTGTCGATCAATGTTCTGAAGCGCGAACTTTAAATTCTATTGTTTTCCTCGTGTGGAGCGTCGCCGCAAAAACTCTGGATGTTCTACAATTATGTAGGTCCATTAATTATTGTCAACGTTTTTGTTTTGCTAAGCCCTTGGAAAGATCTCGCGTTGCCAAACCGAACTCGATCGCTTTTCTGCTGAGTTGCACCGAGTAAGAGCCGTTACATTCTATTGGCATGCTTGATAACTCCCTGGGTCGTTTTCCACTCATCTTCTCTATGCAAAACTGGATCCACGCCGATTTTGATAGACACATGTTTCTTGCACAGTAGTAGAGTTAAACATGCTTTTAGATATAATCAAGTTAGATGATTAATGGCGGAAATGACGACTGGTCGCCAGCGCAAAGGGTAGTCTATATGGACGAGGCAACGCTAGGAACATCTCTCGATTCTGAAGGCGGTCAAGTTCGCAAAGATTATGTTCCGGCGGCAGATTACGTCTCGAAAGAATTCGCAGAACTCGAAGCAAATCACCTTTGGCCTAGGGTGTGGCAAATGGCTTGCCGGGAAGAGAAGATACCCACTGTCGTTAGCTTGTATACTCACGACATTATTGATGGCTCGATCATTGTGGTCCGGACTGCACCCGACGAAATCCGGGCCTTCCGCAATAATTGTCCTCACCGCGGTCGTCACATGATCGATGGATGCAGTGTTGGACTGACTTACCTTCGCGCTCGATTACAAGGGAGGATATTTCTATGTCGCTAGACCCTGCGGTTCGCAACCGTCTTACTTTGCCGGCAATCTGCGCCCCTATGTTTATGGTAACCGGGCCAGCATTGGTGACCGAGGCTTGCAAGGCAGGCGTCATAGGTGGGCTGCCGCAACAAAACGCCCTTACATTTGAGGAATTCACCGATTGGTTGAAGCAGATCCGCGATGATCTTAACCGTCACGCTGAGGCCAATCCCGCTGCCCGGATAGCTCCGCTTGCGGTCAATATTTCGCGGCGCTACGGCGGTGACGATTTCGGCAAGAACCTTGACGTATGCGTTGCGCATGGCGTTGAAATCTTCATTACAGTCGGCGGAGATCCGACCGAAGTGGTCAAGCAGGTGCATGATCGCGGCGCCAAGGTGTTCCACGATGTCACCAGTATGCGCTTCGCCGAAAAGGCAATCTCGGCAGGCGCTGACGGACTGACGTGCATAGGTGCGGGTGGAGGCGGCCATTCAGGAACGCTCAGCCACCTTGCCTTTGTGCCGCAGGTTCGGGCCATTTTTGACGGACCGATCGTGATGGCGGGCGCTGTGTCTACCGGCGCTGTGATCCGCGCTGCTGAAATTCTGGGGGCGGATCTGGCCTATATGGGGACCCGCTTTATCGCAACGCAGGAATCGGATGCGCCTCAGGCCTACAAGGATCTGCTGGTCAGCCAAACGTCGAGCGGGCTGAGATATACGCCGGAAGTTGCAGGGGTCGCTGCGAACTGGATAGTCGAATCGCTTCGGATGGCTGGGCTAGATCCCGATGCCCTGCCGCAACCGCTGGGCCGCGGGATGCGGCATGACCATCTGCCGAACACAGCCAAGCCATGGGTCAATATATGGAGTGCCGGACAAGGGATTGATTTGATCTCTGACATTCCGACAGTTGCCGAACTGGTCAGCCGATTGCGCAAAGAATATCTTGCTGCCTGCGATGTGGCTTCGATGGCGTCAGCGGCGCTTTTGGCCGAGCAGGCTCTAGAATTGGCAAAGATTTGACATGAAGCTTAATGAACAAAGGGGTGAGGTGAGATGCCTGAACAAGCGGTGACATCAATCGATGCACTTGTCGCGGGTCGCAGCGAAGAGTTGGTGGTGATCGATCGCGAGGCAGTCCGTCTGCTTGCATTCAATCGTTCTGAGAAGCGTAATGCGATGTCATCGGACATGCGACGAAGCTATGCCGCTGAACTTGCGCGCGCCGACGCTGATCCCGATATCCATTGTGTAATCGTCACTGGAGCGCATGGTTATTTTTCTGCGGGAGTAGATATCAAAGAGCGCCCGCTGGTGCCCAATATGCCGATGGTTCGCCCGCACCCTGTCGAGGCAAGCCGTTCGATGACAAAGCCTCTGATTGCCATGATCGACGGCCCTTGTATTACAGGTGGTCTCGAACTCGCCCTTTCTTGCACCTTCATTATAGCCTCGGATCGCTCTTCTTTTGCAGACACGCATCTGAAGATTGGTATTTTACCTGGATGGGGCGGTGTCTCCTTACTAGCAAATGCAATTGGCGCACGGCGTGCAGCGCAGATGCAATTGTCGGGCGAGCGGATCTCGGCACAGACCGCCTTCGAATGGGGCTTGATAAACGAAGTAGTTCCGTCGGGCGATATCTTGCTCCGCTGTCTTGAATTGGCGAATACCTTTAATGCACTCGATCCTGTCAAGCGGCAGATATTTGTTTCACTTAACCGGCAAATCTGCGGGGTACCGTTGGCCGCAGCATTAGCGATCGAACTCGTCGAAATTGATCGCATGCGCGGCCTGGCTGCTAACGCGACACTCTGACGATATGTTTTGAACCCGGTTCGGCAGGCTGGGTTGCAGAACTACTTAGGCAAAGCATAAGCAAATAACCGCACGTCATTTGCCGAACCCAGGCCTTGGCTCCCTCCAGCAGCGATGACTACGAACTGGCGCCCGCTTTTATTCGAAAAATAGGTAGCAGGGACTGCATGGCCACCCTGAGGTAAACTGGACCGCCACAACTCTTTGCCAGTCTTAAGGTCCAATGCACGGAACATCTTGTCGATACTGCCGCCCATAAAAACCAGGCCGGATCGCGTCGTAACGGATCCCCCGACAATGGGTGTCCCCATAGTCATCCCCATTGCTTCCCCGAAAGGATGAGACCAAACTAATTTTCCTGTGACGAGGTCGACGGCACTCATATATCCGTATGGTGGCGCCTGGCAAGGCGACTGCAAGGGAGACATAAACGCGCCGCGTTTGATGGCATATGGCGTATTCATCTGGGGGGCATGTGCGCCCACCTCAAGGCCTGTAGCGCCATCGCCTAACGCTTTCATTCCTTCACGATCCGCTTCTTTTCGAGGGATCAGCTTTCCTCTAAAGGCTAGCTTTGTGGAATTGAACACAATAACTCCACGCTCGGGATCGACAGAGCCGCTTCCCCAATTCATACCCCCGACATAGCCCGGCGACATCAGGAATTCAGTCGTCCCAGGGGGCGTCATGGTACCTTCAAACCGCATGCTTTGGAATTGGATCCGGCACCAGAGTTGGTCGAGCGGCGTTATGCCCCACATGTCAGATTCGCGGACTTCGGGATTGCGGAAGGAAGGCAGTGAATTCGAGAATGGCTGTGTTGCCGCAAGTCGTTCTTCGGGGACTTTGCCGCTTTGGGGAACCGCCACATCAGTAACGGGGTGAATCGGTTTGCCGGTTTCGCGGTTGAGAACGAAAATCTCGCCACGCTTCGTCAACTGCACAAGGGCAGGTTGCGTTTTTCCACCCGGCGCAGGTAGATCGACCAAGCTGGGTTGTGAGGCCACGTCATAATCCCAAATATCATGCCGCGCGGTCTGGAAAGACCAGCGCAAACGACCCGTCTCCGCATCTAGAGCTACAACCGAACTGGAGTAACGATCATCCACTTCTCTTCGCTGTGCGCCGTAAAAGTCCGGCGTTGCGTTTCCGATAGGCAAATAGACTAAACCAAGCTTTTCATCTGCACTGATGGGCGCCCAACTATTCGGTGTGGAGGGAGTATAAGTTTCTCCTGGAGGTGGTGCACCGATCTGATCCGGCTGCCCCATATCCCAAGCCCAGCTTAGTTTTCCGGTGATGGCATCGAATGCTCGGATCACGCCTGATGGCTCGCCCCAGAACTGCCCATCGGTTACCCAGCCACCGATCACGATATTCCCGCGGACAATGGCTGGCGCTGAAGTAACGTGATAGTATCCTTCCGGAGCTTTGCTCATGCCTTCTAGTAAGTTTACTCTGCCGTTTACTCCAAATCCTTTGCACAACTTGCCCGTGGCAGCATCAAGAGCAACCAGCTTTGCTGTGTTGGTTGCGGTTAAAATGCGCTCAGCACATGCCCCAGTAGCGCCGGGATTCTTGTAGTAAGCGACGCCTCGGCAGCTTCGACCACTCACGCCTTCTGCAGGGTGAACCCAGCGTCTTGCACCTGTTTCAGCGTCGAGCGCGAAAGTTTCATTGAGATTATTGCATGCGTAAAGAGTTTCGCCGATCATAAGAGGCGTAACCTGTAATCCCGAAGTTTTTCCTTCTGCATTGGTCGAGAGCGGCGCTGACCATTCAAGCTTCAGATTGCTGACGTTGGCAGGCGTTATCTGTTCAAGCGGACTAAACCGCGAACCTCCCTCATCATTGCCCCAATGCGCCCATCCAGACGAGAATTTTGTAGTATCAAGTGACAGCCGTTTTTCAGGTAGCGCCGCAATGCCGGTCTGAAAACGCGGATCGATGTTCACCGGGCTGATAGAATGGAGCGCTGTGCCAAGCAAAATAGCAGCGCCGAAAGCAAATGTAAGAGTGCGCCATTTAAACAAGTCCAAACCAAACAAAGTTTGAGATTCCGTCGGCTTCAATGATCGGCGGAAGATTGGCGTTAAGAGCCATGCTCCAACGACGAGCCAAGCGACAATTCTGGGCATCAAAGCCCAGCCATCAAAGCCGGATTCCCACAGTGACCAGATTATCGTTAGCGCAACAATCGCAGCATAGAGAGGTAATGCCTCCCTTCTTTGGAGCCACAAAAGGATAACCACGCCGGCCAGTGCGACGCCCGCAATGAGGTAATAAAGGCTTCCACCCAGCAACGCGAGTTGACCTCCACCGAGAAGCAATGGAGCCGCAATAAGCCCAAGGATTAGCGCGTATAGGCGCGGTTGCCATTTTGAAGTCGTCATTTTCTAGCCCCTGAATGCGGTATTCCAACCTTGGCGAAAACCTTGCACTGATTGAGATGATAAAGTCCAGTATAATGCCAATGCATAAGGTTCTGTCCTCTTAATTCGAGGCTTCACTTTGCCGTCAGGTATACTGTTGACGAAATGATACGCTCCGTGTCAATGGAGTTTTGAGAGGGAAGTAAAGAAGATGATGGCTTTTCCGCAAGCATGGACTGAGCAGGCAGCTCAAATAAACGAAATTTTGATCGGTCGAAGCGCATGACCCAGCCGGTCAATCAGCTAGCTGAGGGGCTGCTTTTTCCTGAAGGGCCGATGGCCTTTGCCGATGGTTCTGTGGTTTTAGTAGAAATCCTGCGGGGCACACTGACCCGAGTATGGGATGGGAAGTCGGAAGTTATCGCCGATTTGGGGGGCGGCCCAAACGGGGCAGCGGTGGGGCCGGATGGTGCTGCTTATGTGTGCAATAATGGAGGTTTTACATGGTCGGTGGATGCGGCTGGGGTGCGCACGCTTACACCACTGGCACCGAAAGACTATGAAGGTGGACGGATTGAGCGTGTGGATCTTGCCACTGGTAAGTTCGAACGGCTGTATACTCATGTCGGCGACCACATGCTGCGCGGTCCCAATGACATCGTCTTCGACCGAACGGGTGGCTTCTGGTTTACCGATCTGGGTAAGGAAACTGAGCGGGCACATGATAAGAGTGGGGTTTATTATGCCCGCCCCGACGGAAGCGAAATCCGCGAAGTTATTTATGATGGGTTGAGCTTTAATGGTATCGGCCTGTCGCCTGACGAGAAAACGTTATACGTCGCAGACACGAAGAGTGGTCGATTATGGGCTTATCCTATTGTGGCACCAGGTGAAGTGGCCCGAGATGATCGGGGTCTGCCATCCGCTCGTCTGGTTGGTTGCCTCGATGATGCGGCCGCACTTGATAGCATGGCGGTGACCGCGGCCGGAAATATCTGTGTCGGAACATTAGTGCGGGGTGGCATCACGACATTTACCCCCGAAGGCGAGAGCAGTTTTATGCCGCACTCGGATTTCTATGTCACCAATATCTGCTTCGGTGGTACTCACCGCAGCACTGCATTTATCACTTACAGCATGAGCGGCCAACTGGTCAGTACGCCTTGGAGCGAGCCCGGACATCCGCTTAATTTTGTGACCTATTAAAGGGGCCGCCATGAACGTTAATGTCGCTAGAGCCGATTTGGCCGAAATGTATACTAGAATGTCCCGCATTCGCGCATTTGAAGATGCCGCTATGGCTATTCACGCAAGCGGCGAGATCATGGGGCCGTTGCATACGTCACACGGGCAGGAAGCCGAAATCGTCGGTGCATGCATGGCACTCCGCCTCGATGACTACATGGTTGGCAATCACCGTTCACACGGTCATCCAATCGGCAAGGGTGCAGCACTTCGCGGATTAATGGCCGAGTTGCTTGCTAAGTCGACAGGCGTGTGTGGCGGCAAGGGGGGGTCAATGCATCTGGCTGATTTCAGCGTCGGTAGTCTGGGTGAAACCAGCATTGTTGGCTCAGGTATACCCGTTGCTGCGGGTGCAGCTTTGGGCGCCCGGATGCAGGGGCTGGACCGGGTGAGCCTTTGCTTTTTCGGCGATGGCGCCACGAGCGAAGGCGCGTTTCACGAGGGCGTAAACATGGCAGCTGTTTGGCATTTGCCTGTGGTTTTCCTTTGTGAGAACAATGGATACGGCATCACAACCGCTCTAAGCAGCGTTACCTTGGTGACCGATATCGCTAATAAAGCCGCCGCTTATGGTATCCCCGGGGTGATTGTTGACGGGCAAGATGTGATAGCAGTTTATGAGGTAGTAATGACTGCGGTGCAGCGTGCACGACGAGGTGAGGGGCCAACTCTGGTTGAGGCTAAGACATATCGGTACGAGGATCATGCTGTAAACATGGGGCGCAATCTCGGCTATCGTTCCGATGAAGAAATTGCCGAGTGGCGTAAACGCGATCCGTTGCACCTGTTTCGTGCTCGCCTGTCCGGAGAATTCGATTTTTCCGAAGAAGATTTGGAAAAGATCGAGCGAGCCGCGATTGATGCTGTTGAGGATGCCGTCGACTTTGCGCGAAAAAGTCCTGCACCGTTTGCACAGTCCGCTTTCACCGACGTTTTTGCCTGAGGAATTCAGACCATGGCTGAAAAAACCTATCTAGAAGCCATTCGTGACGCCCTTTTTGAAGAAATGGGTCGCGATCCCGCCGTTTTCATCATGGGTGAAGATGCGCGAAGCAATTTCTTCGGAACAACCTCTGGTATCATCGAAGCATATGGGCTGGACCGCATTCTCGATTGCCCAATTGCGGAAGCGGGGATTACCGGGGTCGCAGCTGGCGCCGCCATGGTGGGGATGCGGCCCGTTGTCGACTTTACGATTGCGCCGTTCCTCTATCCTGCGATGGACCAGATTTGCAGTATCGTTGCAAAATCGCGATATCTTTATGGGGGGCAAGCCAAGGTACCTTTGGTTCTGCGAGCAAACATGATTTATGGTAATGGAGGTGCTGCACAGCATTCTGATCGGCCTTATCCGATGTTCATGAGCATGCCCGGCTTGAAGATTATGGTGCCCTCTAGCCCATATGATGTGAAGGGCTTGCTCAAGACTGCGATCCGCGACGATAATCCGGTGATGAGTTTCGAAGATGCTAATCTTTGGAGCATGAAGTCAGACATTCCAGATGAGGATTACACCATTCCTTTTGGCGTGGCCGCGACATTGCGGTCTGGCAGCCATTGCACTGTGGTCGCAATCGGCGCGATGGTGCCGCTGGCGATGGAAGCCGCTGCGATGATGGAGGGTGAAGGGGTAAGTGTCGAGGTGATTGATCCGCGAACGCTTGTGCCTCTTGATATGCCGACTATTCTTGAATCAGTGGCAAAGACCGGACGGCTCGTCCTTGTCGATGTGGCTTGGGAAAGGTGCAGCGCAGCGGAGCACATAGCCGCTGTGGTATCTGAAGAGGGTTTCTGGGATTTGCGCGCGCCAATCATGAAAGTATGTACTGAGAACACCCATATCCCATTCAACACTCTGGTTGAAAGGGGACTTTACCCCAGCCGCGATCGAATAGTCGCGGCCATCCGCAAAACACTGGCCTGAGGAGAGGAAGAGATGACCGAGATGGTCCTTCCTCAATTCGGAATGGGTATGGCCGATGGTACGATCATCGCCTGGCATAAGGCCGTAGGTGACAAGGTTGAAGTGGGCGATACGCTATGTGACGTTGAAGCGGCGAAAACGACTGTAGAAGTTGGGGCGACTAGTAGCGGCATCCTGCAGCAGATTCTGGTCTCCGCCGGAACAAATGTTCCGGTCAATACGGTTATCGCGATCATCGGGGATGAAGCCGCTGCACCCGCTGAGATTACGCGCTTGTCTTCAGCATCTGAAGCTCCCGTCGCCATAGTCAGTATTTCTCCCCCTCCCCAAGAGCGGCCCGTATATCCAGCGATGAAAGAGCAATCTGGGAAGAGACTGCAAGTAGAACCTCGCGCAAGGCGAGCAGCTAGCCTTAGTAGGATTGATTTGGCTGACATCCAAGGAACAGGCCCCGGTGGTAGGATTGTAGAAGAGGATGTAATCCTCTTCTTATCAACGGCTTCTCAACCCCTAGCATCGAAGCAGGCAGCGGCAAGCAAAGCTTCCCATGGCCTAGTTTATCAGCTCCGGATGTGTTGTGAGGCCTTGCCGCTTGTTGCGTTGCTGGAAGAACTTGGCGAAGTATATGATCAACCAGCGCCAGTCGCAGCCGTACTGGTGAAGGCTGCTGCCCTTGCTGCTGTGCATTCCGGTACCGAAGGATACAGTATCGGTTACCGGCTCGACAATGGTTCGGTTCAAGCGTTAGAGGGTACAGAGACTTTGAGCGTCTCAGCTATTGCACCGCGGCTCGCCTTTACTGAAAACGGAGAAATTCAGTCGCCTGCACTAATTGTCGCATATAACTCGGAGTACTGGTTGGACGAGATCCTGTGCATTGACCCGACAGTTTCTGCCAGCCTATCCTTTAGCCAGGTAAACTCACATGACAAAGTTGACGCAAGGCTTTGGCAGGTTAATCTGATTATTCAAGATCAGGGTATGAGCTCAGCGAAAGCGAAGCAGTTTCTCAAGGCGCTGCGGGCTTTGCTTTTAAACCCTCTGACGATTTTTGTTTAGATCGACAATTTCTAAGATTTCTTATTTCGTTTTGCGTATCCGTAAAGAAAGAATTGCACCGCGTCGCGCGCAAGCTGGCTTCTTGCCTCTTCATCAAGTTCGATAGGAATAAGGAAAGAGCGCATGGCTCCGGCAGAGACGACAAGGAACAAGGATGCAGCCTCCGCGACATTCCGGACTGCGATAACTTTGTGTTCCTGAAGTTGCTGAAAATAATCTAGCACTGGCCGGATGGCACTCTGTTTGCTCATTGCATCAACTGCCCGCGCAATCTCCGGCATACGCTCTGCCTCGGTATAAATGATCCGGTAAATCGGCAGCGACTTGCCGGACCATTCACGGTAGCTCATTAACGCTATCCGATAGAGAGTATTTTCGGGGTCTTTAATGTCAAAAGGAAATTCCTGCCAACGTTCTTCTAGCTCTTTCATCCGCCGCTGCGCTACCGCTAATAAAAGCCCCTGCTTGCTGAGATACTTGCGGTATATGGTGGACTTTCCGACGCAAGCTTTTCGCGCGATGCTCTCAATGTTTGCGCCGTTCAGGCCTTCGGCTAGAAATTCTGCCAAGGCAACATCCAGAACAAGATCTTGTCGTCTTATCTGTTCCCTGCGGGAAGGACGGCCACGTCGGCTGGGGTCTACAGATTGTTCGCGGGCTGCTTCTAAACGGCCTGTCGAACTTTGTTTTCTAATCGATAACGGAATCGCGCTTCTCTTCTCAGTAAAAATGCAGCGGTCAATGTGTCGTCAAAATAGCTGCAAAAAATTGATTTAACTATGGTACCCTAGAACGGCTGATTCAAGTAAGTTTTGTAAAATAGCTTATTCAGTGTTGCAGCAATCCAATATCCAAAGCAGAATTATCGATTGGTACCTAGGCTCAGGATGCGTTAAATTAGTTGCATTGGGTCGGCACGTCTGATTCAAACTCTCCGTAATGAAGGAGGATTTGATGGGTGACTTACCGATGTTGAGTGCTGCGCAGATGCTCAGGATAGAG
>NZ_JBIKPH010000070.1:0-12454 GCF_044357595.1 Sphingorhabdus sp.
CTGAATCACATTGCCGCCGCTTTCATCAAGCAGCTTGCGGACTTCGGCAACGCATTTGCGTGGCACAATGATGTCGGGCATATTTTCCGCACCAGCAGGGCGCGGCAAGGTTACGCGGGCCAGACGGTGCCCGTCGGTTGCCGCAGCTTTCAGAACGGGTTCCGCATCGTCCGTGACGTGCAGGAAGATGCCATTCAGATAATAACGCGTTTCTTCAGTCGAAATCGCAAAGCGCGTCTTGTCGATGATCTGGATCAGCGAGCTAGCAGGAATTTCGAACGATGTGGGCAGTTCGCCTTCGGCGATCGTCGGGAAATCGTCGCGGGGTAGTGTCGCAAGCGAGAAGCGGGCACGGCCAGCGTTGACAGCCATGCGGCCATCGGCAGCATGCAGCTGCACTTGCGAACCATCGGGCAATTTGCGCGCGATTTCAAACAAGGTGTGCGCGGACACGGTTGTCGCGCCTGGAGTTTCGACATCGGCTGCAAAGGTTTCGACAACCTGCAAATCGAGGTCTGTCGCGGTCACCTTGATCTTGCCGCCTTCGCTGGCTTCGATCAGAACATTGGACAATATGGGTATGGTATTGCGCCGCTCCACAACAGATTGGACGTGGCTCAGGCATTTCAGCAGGGTCGCGCGTTCGATCGTGGCTCTCATTCAAATTCCCCTTGTCGGGCCGGGTGGTCCGCGAACCAGCCGAAAAACCCTATTACTATGCTGAATCTTACATAACCGCTTTGAACATTAGGGCAAGCCGATAGCTTTTGCCTCCAACAATATCCTGTGGAATAAGGGTAATATGGGTATTTCAACAAATAATAGACGGCTTTTCATCGCGCGGCATGGGGAGACTGTGTTTAACAAAGTGGCACGGATGCAGGGGCAGGCAGAATTGCATACGCCGCTGACTTGGGAGGGCTGCGTCCAAGCGCGTGAAATGGGCCGCGCGCTGTCGGATTATCTTGGGGCCGATGCCAGACCACAGCTTTGGTCATCAACCGCTGGACGGGCACTGCAAACGCTGGCGCTGATTGCGGAAGAGATTGATGCGGATTGGCACCAGACCCATCGCGACGACCGCTTGCTGGAAATCGACGTTGGGCACTGGTCAGGCCGGACCTATGCCGACATTTCTGCCGAAATAGGCCCAATCGTCGACATGGAGCATAAGTTGTTTTCCGTTCGTCCCGATGGCGGCGAATATTATGAAGAAGTGGCGCAGCGGTTGTCACATTGGCTCGGCAGTTTATCCTTTGACCAAGATATGCTGATCATTTGCCATGGCATGACGGCGCGCGTGCTGCGCGGGCTGTTGCTTGGGCTCAAGCCCATGGAACGATTTGACGCGCCAATCGCGGCCAGCCTTGCCCAAGGCAGCATGGTGATGATCCGCGATGGTGTGGAGGCGCTCGTTATTGATGGCAGCGGCCAAGGGGAGCGCGGATGAGGCGTGCAGCGCAGCTGCTATCTGTATTCCTGTCCACGCTTGCCCTCGCTGGGCCATTGTCCGCCAAGGAACGATTGGGTGTATATCAAGGCTGGGCAGCTTTTCGCGATCCTGCGGCGCATCGTTGCTATGCGATCACTGCACCGGAGGAAACGCTCAGCAAGCCCATCCACCCAGCTTTTTTATCCATCGGTTTTTGGCCAAGCCGCGGCGTGACACATCAGGTTTATGTCCGGTTGTCGTGTGACCGTTCGGCCAATAGCGGCGTTATTTTAAGTGCTGGCGGCCGGAGATTCAGGTTGAGGGCCGCGGGCGACGGGGTCTGGGCTTTGGATAGGCGGATGGATTTGGCCGTGGTGGCTGCGATGCGATCGGCAACGTCGCTGAGCATCGAAACGATTGGCCGTGATGGGCAGTCGATTATTGATACCTACAGTTTACGCGGCGCTCCAAGTGCGATCGACGCGGCTACTTTGGGATGTGCCGGTATGAAAACGAGCGCACCTCCGAATTGATGCACCGGAACGCAGCCAACCTGTTACGTACCGTTTACATTCTGAATGTGTTGGATGCAGAAATTGCGCCTGGGTATGGCTCTCGCACCGCGAGTCTCCAGTTTACTTCGGCCATAAGCCATGGAAAAACTACTGACCCGCCTACCTGAACACGCAGACAATATGTCGATTGCGTTGATATCTTCGTCTTTTTCGTCGCTTGTGCTTTTGAACGAGAATTTGACAGTCATTGCGGCGAGCAATTCTTTTTGCCTTGCATTTGATATCGATTGCGTTGCCGTGACCGGCAAAAAACTTGCTGATTTAGGCGAAGGCGAATGGAAAGTACGCCAACTGGATTCGCTCCTGCGCGCCACGATTGCCGGCAACGCAGCTAGTGATGTATACGAAATGGACCTTGTGCGTCCCGGCAAGGATACGCTTCGCCTTCTGATTAACGCGCATACGCTTGATTATTTTGAAGCCGAAAGCGTCCGCGTCTTTCTGGCCATTACCGACGTTACATCGCAGCGACTAGCGGACAAAGTGCGGGATGATCTTGTGCGTGAAAAGCAGCTATTGCTGCATGAAATACAACATCGCATCGCCAACAGCCTTCAAATCATCGCCAGTGTGCTTTTGCAGAGCGCACGAAAAGTTCAATCGACAGAGACTCGCGAACATTTGCGCGATGCGCACAACCGCGTCATGTCTATCGCCATGCTTCAAAAGCATCTTTCGTCGACGGCGGTCGAAAATGTTGCCCTAAAAAGTTATTTTCAGGATTTGTGCGCAAGCATCGGGGCGTCAATGATCGGTGAACCGCAACGGTTGGTGTTAACCAGCGAGGTGGATGACAGCGCCGAAGATTCGGATACCTCGGTCAGCCTTGGGCTGGTGGTCACAGAATTGGTTATCAACGCGCTGAAGCATGCGTTTCCCGGAGGAACTCAAAAGGGCACGATTAAGGTGGGGTACAAATCGGATGGTATGGCGTGGACATTGGTCGTGGCCGATGACGGTGTCGGAATGCCAAAGGATCCAGAGGATCGTAAGCCCGGCCTTGGAACCGGCATTGTCGAGGCGCTCGCCAGCCAATTAGGCGCAATTGTCAGTGTGACTGATGAAGCGCCTGGGACGAAAGTATCCATCGTCCATAGCTAATCAGTAGCTTTGCTGGCTTTTCACCAACAACCCCCTTATAGGCGCGGCCATCATGCAGATACCCGGCCATATCGACCCTGTAGTCACCCGGCGCGATATCACCCCGCGCGCCGATGGACGCATAGACCTGATGGGTCTCAGCCATCTCCAAATCCGTCAGTTATTTGAAGAATCGCAGTTGGATGAAAAAGCTGCAAAACTGCGCTCAAAGCAGGTTTTCCATTGGATATACCATCGCGGCGTCACTGATTTTGAGGCGATGACCGACATTTCCAAGACCATGCGGCCATGGCTTGCGGACCGTTTCGTCATTGGCAGGCCCGAAATTGTTGAGGCGCAGCTGTCGTCGGACGGCACGCGCAAATGGCTTTTGCGGACCGACGATGCGCAGGATTATGAAATGGTGTTCATTCCCGACGCTGATCGCGGGACCCTATGTATTTCCAGCCAAGTGGGTTGCACGCTGAACTGTCGTTTCTGCCACACGGGCACAATGCGGCTGGTGCGCAACCTGACGCCCGGCGAAATCGTAGGGCAGGTCATGCTTGCCCGCGACGCGCTCGGCGAATGGCCGAAAGGCAACATGGCGTCTGTGGCGGCGGACGAAGACGAAGACGACGATGTCGGGCATTACACCGCTGACGGCCGCATGCTGACCAATATCGTGCTGATGGGCATGGGTGAGCCGCTGTACAATTTTGATAACGTCCGTGATGCGATTAAGATTGTCATGCATGGAGATGGCCTTGGCCTGTCGCGTCGTCGAATCACTTTGTCGACGTCTGGCGTCGTGCCGATGATGGCGCGGGCGGGCGAAGAGATAAACGTTAATCTGGCCGTCTCGCTGCACGCGGTGACCAAGGAGGTACGCAACGAACTCGTGCCCCTTAATCGCAAATATGGCATTGATGAGTTGTTGCGGGCCTGCGCCGAATATCCCGGCATCAGCAATGCGCGGCGGATCACGTTTGAATATGTGATGTTGAAAGACAAGAATGACAGCGACGCAGATGCGCGCGAACTCGTGAGCCTTATCCGCCAATATAAGCTGCCCGCCAAGGTCAACCTGATCCCGTTTAACCCATGGCCCGGCGCAACCTATGAATGTTCTGACCCCGAACGCATTAAGCGTTTTTCAAGCATCATATTCGAAGCCGGCATCAGCGCACCCATCCGCACACCCCGCGGCCGGGACATCATGGCCGCGTGCGGGCAATTGAAATCTTCAAGCGAGAAGAAAAGCCGCGCTGAGCTGGATCGTTTGGCTGAGGAAAAACAGGCGGCGTTAGGTTAAGACATGGGCGCGCAAGGCACAGACGTGAACGGCGGCGTTTTCGCACGGCACAACCGCCTGCCATTCGCCATTGATATGGCGACGGGTTTATTGTTTTACATCATAGCCAAAATGACCGATTTGCAGACTGCCGCCTTGGTTGGCGTTGTCGTCGGATTGGGCCTTGTAACGTTTCAACGTATCACCAAAATCGACGTCACGGGCGGCCTCGCTTTGTTTGGCATTGTTATGCTCTGCATTTCGGCGGGCCTTGCAGTCTGGTTGAATGATGATAAATGGATCA
The DNA here is from genome assembly GCF_044357595.1 of Sphingorhabdus sp. Taxonomy (GTDB): domain Bacteria; phylum Pseudomonadota; class Alphaproteobacteria; order Sphingomonadales; family Sphingomonadaceae; genus Sphingorhabdus_B. Next base: position 4,686 of record NZ_JBIKPH010000070.1, read on the forward strand.
AGCAGCGCGGCACGATTACTGGCCTGATAGCCGCCGGTTTCTTCATCATTGATGGTGCGCGCGGAGGGCCATATATCGGCAAAGGTTTGGCGCGCTATATGCCATATTCGGATATTCATGCGGGCCGCTTTGCAATCGTAATGGGCGTGATCGGGCTGATTATGGCAGCGTTGAATTATGGCGCGGCACAGCTACTTACGACTGACAACTGGCTGTTCTACAAAACTTTCATCGATAATTTTATCGTTATTGGTCTCGTAGTGCTCGGCATTCGTTATGCTCGGACAACGCCCGCTGGTTAAGCGAAAATCGCGACCGATTGCATGCCCGTCAGGACCGCGTCGCCACGGGTGTTCCACACGGTCATATATTGGCTGCTCGCGCCATTGGCGGCGTGGTGCGTCTCGCTCGACAAATACCACCAGCCATTTTCGGTGGTTGGCGCATCGGTCAGCATATTGATCTGCCAGTTCATGGAGCTCACCATGCCCTTTTCGGTCATTAAACCCATCGCCGACGGCGGGAGGGCGTCACCGATGCATATAAGCTCGGCGATAGGGTCAAGCCCTTCATGTTCGGTTAGGCGGTGCCAGCTTGCGAGCCGGTTTGTTGCCAATCCTAACTCAAGCCGTTTGTCGGGATATTGCATATGGCCGGTAAAGAACTCCGGCGGGCCGCTGCGCGCGCTATCGGCGGATGGTATCGGCGGAAATTCCGGCGCTGCGATATTAGTATAACTGAGGTGGCTATCGCGGCGGTTCATGAAGATGAAATTGCATGTCAGGCCGACGCCGTCCGCGCCTTTCACCTCCACTTGGATGAACGCAGTGTTCTTACCGCGCCGCAGGATATGCGCGCTGATCTCAATATCACCCGCCAGAGGCCCGACAAAGGCAATCTGTGCCGATTGTAGAGGGGGAAGGTCACCTGCCACCAGCTTGGCCGCCTGATAGGCCAGAACAGAGCTTAGGCCGCCATAAGCGGTGCGACCCTGATGCCAGCTTGGCGGAATGGAAATTTTGTGGGTCTTGGCGCCATGTGTAAATTGGGCGAGGAGCGATGCGAGGTTCATGAGGCTGACTTAGCGACGGAAAATCAAAGCCGCAAGTCACGCGCGAAATGTCGCTTGCGTTGGAATGCGTTGCGTGTTGAACCATGGCGACGCGCTAAAAGGGGGGGCTACCGATTTACAGCTGGATCGACAATTTGCTGCAGAACGGGAATGCTATCGCGCCAGAGACCATGGCGGGGGGCCTTGCAGCCCGGATTTTGCGCGCTGCAGTCGAGGAGGGCGGGAACCGGCGGGAGATTATCACCGCCGTTGGGCTTGACGAGGCACGGCTGCGCAATCCGTTGAGCCGGATTTCGGGACAAGTCGCCCTTCGTTTGTTCAAATTTCTGCAGACGCATTTTAACGATCCGGCGATTCATTTGCGCTTGGGTCAGAAAGCTGGTGCGCAGAGTTTCTCCGACTTTGGTTATGGCGCGCGGTTGGAGAGGGACTTGGGCGCCGTTATCAGGGCACGTGTCCAGGTTCAGGCGCTTCGGCAGAATATGGTGCGGACTGCCTTTTACTCCGATGGTACACCGCCCTATTTCACATGGGAGTGCGCGCCGGACCTGGTTCAGGATTATGCCAGCATTGTCGAATTTCTGGTCGTAAGCTTCGCGCATTTGTCACGGCAGGTTCTGGATGAGGCGCCGTTGTTGCCGTCCATACATTTTCGGCATCAGCCGCAATTTGACACCGCCATATACAAGGCGACCTTTGATTGTCCGGTTCGGTTTGGCATGCCGCAAACGCGGATGGACATGCTGGGGCGGCAGGTGTTTCGCCCTTCACCCTTTGCCAATCGGCCGCTGTTTGATGCGGCGTTCCAAAACTATGAGGAGCCATCCAAGTGGGCGCTGTCGGGCAAGACACATTTGGCCGTCGGCTATTTCTATCTCGCGAGTGAATTGGACAAATCACTGCCAACGCTGGAGCGGATGGCGGCATCCTTCGGGATGACTGCGCGCACCTTGCGCCGCAAGCTGGTCGAAGAAGGCATGTCCTTTCGCGACTTGCTTGACCGCGTGCGCCAGGACAACTGCAAGCTATACTTCATGGAAGACACCCGCCCTTTGGGCGAGATCGCGTTGTTGCTTGGTTATAGCGACCTCAGCGCCTTCACCCGCGCACATAAAAACTGGACAGGTTTTCCGCCAAGCAAGCGCTGACACCGCGGCCGAAGAATTGATACAACAAACGCCGCCACTGCGTCGTTTAATTGCGGCAATTTATCGTGGAAGACATCGCCAAGGGGAAAATGGTGGGCGTAGCAAGGATTGAACTTGCGACCCCTGCGATGTCAACACAGTGCTCTACCACTGAGCTATACGCCCACGCTGCGCCAGCCTCTAGCTGGGCTTGGTATATCATTCAAGCCTATTTCATTTTGTCGCAGCTTTCCTTGGCAAACAGGCGCTCGACCTCCAGAACCAGATCTTTGAGGTGGAAGGGTTTGGCCAGAATCTTGGCATTTGGTATCGACGCGCCGGCGCGCAGGGCAACGCCGGAAAATCCGGTAATGAATATGACGTCGGTGGTCGGCGAAACCATGTTGCAATATTGCGCGAGTTGGATCCCGTCCATTTCCGGCATGATGATATCGGTGAGCAACAAGTCGAACCGTTCGGCCTCAAGCAAGGGCGCGGCTGCGGTGCCACTATCAACAGCGACCACTTCATAGCCCGATCGTTCCAACGCCCGCGCGAGATATTCGCGCATGACCTGTTCATCTTCAGCGAGCAAAATGCGGAACATCACCGGTCCTTAAAAATCCCTAGGGTCAGGACCACTTAAATAATTGCGGAGAATTAATTTTTTTGCACCATCTTGCCAATTATCTGCCAATAAACTGAGGAAGCAAAGTGAGGACGCGCGTGACGACACGGGATGCAGATGGATTTGCAAGTTGGGGCACCGATTCGCCGTCGGTCCCGGTGTTGCTGTCCGTGCCCCATGCCGGGCGTGATTATCCCAATGACATTTACGACGCACTGCGGCTTCCACCCGCCGCGTTGGTTCGGCTTGAGGACCGATATGCCGACCTGCTGACGCGCCGTTGCGTGCAAATGGGGCATCCCGTGATTATGGCGCACCGGGCGCGGGCGTGGATTGACCTGAACCGGGACACGCAGGATGTCGACGCAGATATGGTGCAAGGGGCGCAGCGAGCGGATTACCCCAGCCCCGGCGTCAAAACGCGGGGCGGCCTTGGCCTCATCCCGCGGCGGCTCTCAGGGGAAGGTGAGCTTTGGAAGCGTCAGTTTACGCTGGATGAAGTGCAGCACCGTATAACGTCCTTCCACCAGCGCTATCATGACGCGGTTGGCGCGATATTGGAGCGCATGCGGCAAAGGTTCGGGGTCGCTATCCTGCTTGATTTACACAGCATGCCGCCAATCCGCAGTGCTGCTGACGGACCAGCGCCACAATTTGTGGTCGGCGACCGGTTCGGTAAAAGCGCAGCGTCCATATATGCAGAGCTGCTGTTATCGCGACTGCATGCGCAGGGTTATGTTGCGGCGCTGAACCATCCCTATGCTGGCGCGTATATTCTGCGCCGTCATGCGCGGCCGCGCGCGAACATCCACGCACTTCAGCTTGAAGTCGACAGATCGCTGTATCTAGATTCTGATTTGCGTCAGCCCGGCGCCGGCCTAGATCATATCAGTGCGCTTATCCCGGCGCTTGTAGCTGCGCTTGCAGACGAGGCCTTGGGCCCAGCCGCGCTTATCGCTGCCGAATGAAGGCGTAAAAAAACCACCCCGGAATGCTCCGGGGTGGCCAAGGTTCAGGGAGTTGGTGCCCATGCAGGCACCGGTTGGATGGAAACGGGAGGGGATGATTCCATCCAGTACCAAGAATGGTACTTTGACGTGTCAGTTTCAAGACTCAAATTTGTATTTTATCCCCACAGGTGACCAGTCACCCGAATATTGAGGGGAAATGCGCGTTAGCTGCCTAAGGCCACATGCGTTGAATGAACGGCATCTTGTCGATAAACTGGTGCTTCAGCGCGCCCAAGACATGCAGACCTATGAGAATAAGCAGCGGCGTCGCCAAGAATTCATGGCTCTCATGCGCGAAGCCCGACAGCATCGTATTTTTGCCAATGGCCATATCAACGGTGAACAGGCCAAAGAAATCCACTGGTGCGGCTTTGCCATTTGCACCAATCATGAGCCAACCTGTGAGCGGCATGACGATCATGAGGACGTAGAATAACATATGAACCGTAAGGCCCGCTTTGGCTTGTAAACCAGCCACCTTGTAAGGCAGCGCTGGCGGACGGTGGCTAAGACGCCATAAGATCCGGCCGACAGTCAGCACCAAAATGGAAATGCCAATGGCCTTATGCGGGCTCATATAAGTCGCGCGCGCGGCCTTAGGCAGATCTTCCGCCAGATTTGCCAAAAGGATGTTTGCGCCAATCAATAGGGCTATCGCCCAATGAAATAGGATCGCGATTTTACTATATTTGCCCATGCCGTCACTCCTGAAGAATGGGTGACGGCACATAAGAAGCCAGCGACATTAGTTCGAAGGCAATTCCGTCACTTGGGGCACCTTACCCTGTGCAACCTGAACTGCAAATATTTCCCGCATTAACTGCAGCGAGAATAAATGCGCGTGGATCAGAGCCAAGATACCATTTTGGTTCAACTTGCGGACAGTATCACCGCGCAGATCGCGCAACTTTGTCTCGTCAATCATTTTGAAGCCGCGATAGATAAAGGGCTGCTCCTGGCCTTCTTGTTGGATGGACACTTCGCCGTCCATGAGAAGGTCGAGTTTTATCAGTTCTTCAACAAAGGCATGCGTTTGCGCACCGGCATTTTCAAAGTCCTCACAGAACTTCAAAATGGCTTGCGTGTTCTCGCTTGGCTTGCCGTCTTCGAACATTGGCGTGCCTTCGTCGAATTCACCCACGGCACCAGACGTTGGGTCAAAGCACAAGGACAACTCGTCGGTATCAGGACGCAGCTTTGCAAGCAGGAAGGGATAGCGACGGATATATGCAGGGATGTATACCGGACGGTCAAACTGCCCTTCTTCGTTCATGAAGGTGTTCACGCCTTCATTCATGCCCATGAGGATCAGCGGTACGGGATTGTCCGTCGCGGAAAAAATGATCGGATAGTTGCGCGATGCGGGAACGAATTCCTCAATCGTCAACGGGATAGCATGTTGTCCATCCATGAATTTCGCGTTTTCAAGCATACGCGATTTCCAGGTCACATGGTCGTTGCTGTTAAGCGGGATCAGGTCGTTGTACAAAAGTGGCAAGTTGGCGGCTTGGGGTGCGGTGGCCATATGTAACTCCAGTGCTTGATTATGTGACGAAAATTCGATGCGGCGCTTTAGGCGGACAGCGGCCGTTAGGCAAGTGGAACAAGCTTACCCGGATTCATGATGCCGAGTGGATCAAATGCATTTTTAATCGCACGCAAGGCCACCAGCCGGGCTGGTTCTGCCAACCGCTCAAACTCCGCGATCTTGGCCTGCCCAATCCCATGTTCAGCTGAGAGTGATCCGCCATATGCGCGGACCCGGTCGTAGACGTGCGACGTAATAGCTTTACCGTCATGCGCATACCAATTGACTACATCAACGCCGTCGGGTGCCTTGACGTGGAAATGGATATTGCCGTCGCCCAAATGTCCAAAAGCTAATGTTTTTGTGCCCGGATACGCGGCTTCAATCGGTGGGGCTTCAACCTCAATGAACCGCGCCATGGCCGCCACGGGCACGCTGATATCATGTTGCAGAGCTGGCCCTGCAGCACGTTCGGCTTCGGCAATGGAGTCCCGGATTTTCCAAAATGCTTCGGCTTGTGCGTCACTGCTTGCTATGGCCGCGTTGCCGAGCAGATTGGCGCTCATGGCCTGCTCTAGCAGTTGCATCGCCAATTCGCGCGGTGACGACTGTGCGGCATCATCCTGAACAAACTCCATCAACGCATGCCAGCGGTGCTGCGTTTCAAGCGGCGCGCGCGTTCCTGCGATGTGGGTAGTAACAGTGTTCAACGCGCGGTCGGGCAGAATCTCGAACCCTTCAAGCCGCTCACGGCCATGCCGCTGCATGAAAAGCAGCAATTCATAAGCTTGGCTTGGGCTGTCGACACCTGCCCACACGACGCAACGATCCAGCAACGCAGGGACAGTGTGCAGGACGGCTTTCGTAACGACGCCAATAGTGCCTTCCGCGCCAATCAGCAGTTGTTTCAAATCATATCCGCGGTTGTCTTTTTTCAGCGGTGCCATTGCATCATAGATGGATCCGTCGGGTAGCACCGCCTCAAGTCCCGCCACCAACATACGCATTGTGCCGTGCCGCAAAACTTGGGTCCCGCCAGCATTTGTCGAAATAAGACCGCCTATTGTGGCCGACCCCTTCCCACCTAAGGTCAAAGGGAAGCGTCTGCCGACTTTTGCTGCGGCCTCATGCAAATTCTGCAAAATTACCCCAGCATCGCACGTCACCAAGCCGTCATCCGCGTCAATCGCCGTGATGCTGTTCATCCGCCGCAAGGAGAGGATAAGCTGCTGTCCGCTGCTATCTGGCGTTGCGCCGGCGACCATGCCACTATTCCCGCCTTGCGGAACCAGCGAAATTTTGTGTTTGGCCGCAAGCTTTATCACCGCGGCAACCTCTTGCGTGTTGGCCGGGGAAAGCAGGGCAGGTGACGATCCTGTAAAACGCCCACGCCAGTCCGTTAGCCAAGGCGAAATGACGTCATTTTCGTCTGAATAGCCCTTTGACCCCAATATGGCCCGAAATTCCGATAAAATGTTTACATCTGGCACGGTATTTTCCATTGTCTGCAAAGGGTCTGGCATGCAATTCATGATAGGTTCAACCCTATCGGGTAAAGCTGATAGAACTTCAACTTGATACCGGAATGTTTCTTGCGCGCATTAATGGCCTTTATCTTGTTTACGGGTGGACTGACAACATTGTCGCATAGCGCTTTGGCGGACTTTCAAGTCACCGCTGCGCAGAACCCGTTCACGCCCTTATTTGGGTTGAAGACCGACTTTGATCAAGTGCGCATTGACCAACGGGTCGTTATCAGGCTGCCCAGTCAGCCCGCTCCGCCCGCTGCCGTCGGGGCACAAAGACAGTCATTGGCTAAGATCGAGTATAAGGAGAAAAAGATCGGGAAATGCTTGTGGTTGGGTAGGCTAGGTGGTTCGCGCCCTGGGCCGGATCGCACGCTAGAGTTGCTCACGCGGGACGGTGTTCTTATTCGCGCATATTTGAGCGAAGGCTGCCTTGCGCGTGAATTTTACGCTGGGGCATATATGGAGCGATCTTATGATGGCAAATTATGCGTAGATCGTGATATGTTGCATGCCCGAACCGGCGCCAAATGCCAGATAGACAAATTCAGGCTGCTGATACCGCGCTAAAGGCAGGGCCGCTGGCATATATCTTGACATTTCTGCCCGTAGCGACCAATCGCGACGCTGGTCACCGTGGATTTGTCACTGGCGACGTTGCACCATTTTTTTCCGGAACATCATATGCGTTTTGCCGACATCGGCTTGTCTGACGAGTTATTGAGAGCCTTAAGCGAGGCTGGCTATGATGAGCCAACCCCCATTCAGGCCGCCGCCATCCCGCAAGTCCAGATGATGCGCGACATCATTGCCATTGCGCAAACGGGCACGGGAAAAACCGCAAGCTTTGTCCTGCCGATGATCGATGTGCTCGCCAA
>NZ_JBIKPH010000071.1:0-12451 GCF_044357595.1 Sphingorhabdus sp.
GCAATATGCGATACAGCAATGCCTCAGGCTTTTGCGTGGGGTGCGCCTTCACGCCATTGCGCTTCAACCGCTCCTGTCCGCCACAAATGGGGATAAGCCAATCGGACCGCATCTGCAGCTCGTCATTGAGCGTCTTCATCGCGCGATAGTTGAACGTATATTTCGACTTTTCGCTCTTTGACGCCCAAATCAAGGTTTCATGCGCGTTGGTGAAGCGGGTGCCTTTGAAATTTGGCATCGGGTTGGACTTGCGCCAGACGATATCGTTGAGGATCCAATATCCAGCATCTTGCACAGCCGTGCCCACGCGGAAAATATTGTGGTAACTGCCAATGACCCAAAGCGAGCCATTTGGTTTTAAAATGCGGCGCGCTTCGGCCAGCCACGCGCGCGTGAATTTGTCATAGATGGCAAAGCTTGCAAACTTGTCCCAGTCATCGTCAACAGCGCTGACTTTGCTATTGTCGGGGCGCAACAAGTCGCCTCCAAGCTGCAGATTATATGGCGGATCGGCAAAGACCATATCGATCGAGCAATCCGGCAATGAGCGCATGGCCTCAATACAGTCCATCCGCAGTATTTGATTGCGTGGCAGTTCAGGTGCCGGTGCCAGCATTGCTTTTGTTGCTGGTCTAATTTTCTCAATAACACCCATTGCCTGCTCCTTCTGGCGCTTACCAGACCGCGATGATTCAGCGCGGGCTCTGGGTCAAGGGCGTTGATCGCAAGGGAACCGTAGCGATGTTCCGCAAAAAGCCATCATCTAGGCGGAACGAAACGAGTCCGGCACAAGATGTGGAGTCTGGCGAATCTTTGGAGACTCAACACCTAGTGGTGTTGCCCGAAGGACTCACTGGCCAAATAAAATTATAGCAAAACCATTTGAGACACTGGCGCGAAGCTTTTCCGGTGCAAAGGCGTCGGCCCATGCGCCCGAAGCGCTGCAAGATGGTCTGGCGTGCCATAGCCTTTATTCTTTTCCCAACCATATTGCACATGCTGCTGTGCCGCAAAACACATCATCCGGTCACGATGTTCTTTGGCAATGATGGACGCCGCTGAAATACACGGCTCAATGGCGTCGCCGCCAACAATGGCCCTCGCATTCCAACGCCATTCGGGGCGGCGGCCAGCGGGTGTCATATTGCCGTCCACAAGCACCTCAAGGGGATCGCAGCCAAGCTTCGCGCACAAAGCATCGACGGCTAAAGTCATAGCCAGCATCGTCGCGCCAAATATGTTCAGGCGGTCAATCTCCTCAACATCAACCACCCCAACGGCCCATTGGCAGCGGCGCTTAATCGTTGCTTCAAGTTCGGCACGGCGCGCAGCCGTGAGTTTCTTGCTGTCATCCAGGCCGGAGGGACGCGGTTTGCAGAGCAGCACCGCCGCCGCAACTACAGGGCCTGCCAGCGGCCCACGCCCTGCCTCGTCCACACCGACGATCACATCCGCCACGCTGGATAGCGGCGGTTTTCGCCTGCACTGTATAGGCAAACCATATTCCCGGCGGGATCAAGCAACTTCGCTTCGCGCCAGCCCCAGATCTCATCTTGCGGCATCTGTTCGAAGGCATAGCCTTGACTGGATAGCTCCGTGACCCAAGCATCGAGCCGCTTGCTTTCGAAATACACCACAGTTGATGTCGCAATATCGTCGCTTTGGTGGATGGAGAAAGTCACCCCATTGGGCACTTCAAACCGCGCATAACCATTGCTCGGGCTGTCGACGATCTGTTGAAGCCCAAGCGTCTTGTAGAAATCCACCGACGCAGCATAATCACGACACCCCAAAGTGACGTGATTGAGCGACGGGCCTGCGACCATTGCGTCCTCACGCACTGATTGGTGCCCCATTGGGCTATGCCCTTGTCCAAGACCCGGCGCATCACGCAGGGCAAGCCGCACGAATAGACGTGCGCGTGCGATTGCGGGCACAAGCTCCATCCCCTGCCCCAAGCCAGTTGCGATAGCGGAAGCCAGCGTGCACCCTGTACCATGCGTGCTGCGCGTTTGGATCCGTTGGTTACTCCAGCTTTCACTTTGACCCGGCGCGAGGTGGAGTTCGTCCATGATGTTATCGCCATCGGCATGCCCGCCCTTAATCAGCGACGGAACGCGCCGCGCAAGCAAAGCATCTTTGCCACCCAACGCCTGCAGCTCAGGCAAATTGGGCGTAGTCAGAGTTGCAAGCCCCATAAGCCTTTCAAACGCGGCGATGGTATCCGCATCCGCCAGCACAGCGCCGCTGGTCGAGATCATGACAGGATCGAATATGATTGGGCAAGACAGTTCCGACAGACTGTCCGCCACCGCATGCGCAGTCTCGGCATTGCCAATCATACCGATTTTGACTGCGTCCACGCCAATGTCGCCGACGACGGCGCTGATCTGATCAATGACCATTTGCGTGGGGATCATATGCACCGCATCGACCCCAAGCGTATTCTGCGCGGTAATCGCGGTGACCGCCGTCATTGCATGACCACCAAGCATGGTGACGGTTTTAATGTCTGCTTGAATTCCTGCCCCGCCGCCGCTGTCGGAGCCAGCGACAATCAAAATGCGAGCGGGCGCGCATTTGGCCATCAGGATGCAGCGGCCCTGACAGCGTCACATATGCTGTCAACAATCCGCTCGACCTGAACGGCATCGTCACCTTCTGCCATCACGCGAATAACGGGTTCTGTTCCCGATGGACGAATAACCAAGCGGCCATTGCCAGCCAGCTCCGCTTCCGCCTTTGCGATCACCGTCTGGACGTTCGCATTGTCGAGCGGCTTGCCACCTGAAAAGCGCACATTTTTTAGCAATTGGGGAACGGGATCAAACAGGTGTAGTACCTCGCTTGCCGGCTTTCCGCTGGCGACGAGCTGGGTAAGAACCTGCAGCGCAGCGATCGTGCCATCGCCTGTCGTGGCGTGGTCCAGCATGATCATATGGCCTGATTGCTCACCGCCCAGATTGATACCGTGCTTGCGCATTTCTTCAAGGACATAGCGGTCGCCAACTTTCGCGCGGATGAGGCGTAAATCCTGGCTCTCAAGATAGCGTTCAAGGCCAAGGTTGGACATCACTGTCGCGACGATCCCGCCACCAGTAAGTTTGCCGCTGCGGCTCATTGCGCAGCCAAGCAGCGCCATGATCTGGTCGCCATCGACCACGCGGCCATGTTCGTCCACAACGATAAGCCTGTCTGCATCGCCATCAAGAGCGATACCAATATCCGCGCCAGCAGCCACCACGGTTTCCTGCAGCGTTGCGATATGCGTAGATCCGACCTTGTCGTTGATATTCTTGCCATTTGGTTCGATGCCAATCGGCGTCACTTTCGCGCCAAGCTCCCAAATCGCGGTCGGCGCTACTTGGTAAGCGGCCCCGTTGGCGCAATCTAGCACCACATGCAGTCCGTCAAACCGGATATGTTCAGGCACCGAAGCTTTTACCGCGTGAATATAACGCCCACGGCTATCCTCAATACGGCGGGCACGACCGACGTCAGCCGCATCAGCCAGAGCAACTGGCACATCAAGCAAAGCCTCAATCGCCAATTCATCGGCATCCGACAATTTGAACCCATCAGGCCCGAATAGCTTGATACCATTATCTTCGTAGGGATTGTGGCTGGCGGAAATCATGACGCCCAAATCTGCGCGCATCGACCGAGTCAGCAAGGCCACGGCAGGCGTCGGGATCGGGCCAAACTGAACCACATCCATACCGACGCTGGTAAAGCCCGCCACCAACGCATTCTCGATCATATAACCCGACAGGCGCGTGTCCTTGCCAATGACAACGCGGTGCCTATGCCCCCCGCGCAGAAAATGTGTGCCCGCTGCTTGGCCAACTTTCATTGCCATTTCCGGCGTCATAGAGCCGACATTGCTCCGTCCCCTGATGCCGTCGGTCCCGAAATATTTGCGCGCCATTTTTGTTCCTGCTGTTTTGCGCGTCCATATTGATTTTTTCGCGCTGCTTAGCCTCTCCCTTGCATAGGGAGCGAGTGGCTGGCAAGACCCGTCGCTATGTCAAACGCTACTCGTATTGTTCTCGCGCTCTTCATCGGTCTTGCCCTTGGAGTTATCGCCGCCGCGCAAGCCCCCGTCATTGGAGTGCAAATTGCCTATTGGCTCGACATTGTCGGCTCTCTTTGGCTCAACGGCCTTCGCATGACGATCGTTCCTCTCGTCGTAGCATTGCTCGTGACCGGCATTGTAAAAAGCGCGGAAGCAGCGCGCGCGGGGCCGATAGCGGCACGCACCGTATTTTGGGTAGTGTGCCTGATGGTTATCTCAGCCGTCTTGGGCGCGGTGCTTACACCTGCGTTGCTATCCCTATGGCCCATGCCAACGGAGAGCGCGGCAGCGCTGCGCGCGGCACTCACAACGGTTCCTGCTGCCGCAGAACAGCCGCCATTACGTGATTTTATCGTCGCGTTGGTTCCCACCAATCCCATATCTTCGGCGGCAAATGATTCGATCCTGCCGCTTTTAATCTTCACGCTGGTTTTTGCATTTGCAGTGACCCGCCTTGCGCAAGGGCCACGCGCACAAATGGCTGGGTTTTTTAGCGCTCTTGCCGACGCGATGGTCATTGTGATCGAGTGGGTGCTGAAACTTGCACCCATTGGTGTATTCGCTCTGGCCTTTGTTGTCGGGGCCAGATCAGGGCTCGCTGCCTTAGGGGCCGTTGCGCATTATATCGTCACAGTTTCTATTGTCGGCATCATTGTGGGTGCTTTCGCATATCCGATAGCTGTTTTCGCCGGCAAGGTACGTCTCGGTGAATTCGTCAGGCAAATCGCGCCGGTGCAGGCATTCGCGGTGTCGACCCAATCGTCGCTCGCAAGCCTACCGCTGATGCTGAAAAAGGCAGAAGTACTTGGTGTTCGCGAATCTACTGCAGGTCTGGTTTTGCCTATGGCCGTTGCTTTGCTGCGTGTGACCGGACCAGCCATGAACTTGGCCGTAGCGCTATATGTTGCAAACTGGTTCGGGGTTGAGCTCGACGCATTCGACTATGGCTTTGCAATCTTCATTGCCGCGCTAACGTCGATGGGTGCCGTAAGCCTGCCCGGCTCGGTCAGCTTCGTCACTTCAATTGCGCCCATTTGCTTGGCGCTTGGCATCCCGATTGAACCACTGGCGTTGTTAATTGCCGTTGAGACGCTACCTGATATTTTCCGCACCACCGGCAATGTGCAGATGGACGTCGCACTTGCTACCGTCATCGACGCCCCCGAAAAGGAAAAAGCTAATGCACTATCGTGAACTCGGCCACGGACTAAAAGTATCGGCTATCGGCGTCGGCTGCATGCCGATGGTCCAAGACGGTAATATCACTTATGGTAAAAATGCTGACCCCGATGAGGCTATTAAGACCATCCACCGCGCCATCGACCTTGGCATCAATTTTTTCGATACGGCACAAATCTACGGACCGTTCCAAAATGAGGAACTTGTCGGCCAAGCCATCAAGGGCAAACGCGAAGGACTGATCATTGCCAGCAAATTCGGTTTCAAATTTGACGGCGCCAACATCGTCGGCGTGGACGGTTCATCCGCAAATGCAAAGTCAGCGGTTGAAGGCATATTGAAGCGATTGGGCATCGACTGCCTCGACCTATGTTACCAACACCGCGTTGACCCGAGCATCCCTATTGAAGAGACGGTTGGCGCGATGGCCGACCTCATAACCGAAGGCAAAATCAAACATATTGGTCTGTCCGAAGCTGGCGCGGAAACATTGCGCCGTGCCGCTGCCGTGGCGCCGATTTCGGCGTTGCAGAGCGAATATTCGCTGTGGGAACGCGATATTGAGGAAGAGATCCTCCCGACTTGTCGTGCACTTGGTATCGGCTTTGTCCCTTACTCGCCACTTGGTCGTGGGTTTTTGACCGGCGCATTCCGGAACCTGGACGAACTTCCGGAGAATGACTGGCGGCGGCAGGACCCACGTTTTCAGGATCATAACTTTGCGACCAACCTCACGATCGTTGACGTCGTAGGCGAAATCGCAGCCAAGCATGAAGCATCCCACGCGCAAGTCGCGCTGGCCTGGATATTGGCGCAAGGCAACGACATTGTTCCGATACCCGGTTTCAAGCGGCGGGTCACGATGGAAGATAGTGCAAAGGCAATCGACGTTAAGCTCGACGCCGATGACCTCGCCACACTTCACTTAGCCGCTCCACGCGGCGGAACATCCGGGCCGCGTTATGGCGAGCGGGGTATGAAAATGGTCCGGCTTTAAACGCCGATCCACCGAAAGAGACCCGCTCCAACAACGCCCCAGACAGTGTGCGCCCATGTCGCGACAGCCCAAAGCAATAGACCTGCAATCCATGGTCCGGCCCCGACGCTTAACAGCGCCGCGGGGTGGGCTATGAATTGCGTGCGGCGGATCCAAGCTGCCCACTGACCACCCAACATTGCGCGCTTTTTCATCTCCTGTGCCTTGGGCGCACGACCAAATTCGAGGACCATCCAAACAAATGTCACAAGCGACACAGCGGAGTAGACGAGCATGAAGCCGTTTGGCCCAAAGCGTTGCACAAGAGGTGCGCGCAATGGGTGCGACATGAGGAAATGTGTTCCGACAAACAAAAGGCTAGCGGAAGTGAGAGCTAGATAACTGATCATAACCGATACCACCGCTTCCCAATATTGCCCTTAAAACATTTCAACTCATCAGCGGTCATACGCCTTTGGTAAATCGCCTTCAGTTGGCCGCGCATAACGATCACGGAGGCGATTCTGACGATTGGTAAGCGGTTGTTCCACCCCGTCGATAAACACCGTTGTGGCCGCGCTGGACAGCTCCAGCGGGTCGCCGTCCCAAATGACGACGTCTGCGGCTTTACCGGCTTTCAAGCTCCCGAAACGGTCGCCAACGCCCATCATATCTGCTGGAACCGAACTAATTGCGGCAAATGCCTCATCCCAAGTCAGCCCCGTTGCGCCGGGTACAAATTGCAGACTAACGATATTGCCAGCATATTGCGTGGTGTAGCGCAGCTGGTGGGAGTCGCGGTCATTGATCATGCCAATCGCAACCTGAACGCCCGCGTCCTTCATACGTCCAATATTGCTCTGCGTTGCACCGAGCATTTCGAACGTTACAGGCAAATCATTGAGCGCCGATGCAATAACCGGGACCCCAGCCTGCACTAATTGGGGAGCAATCCGCCAACCTTCGCTCGCGCCGACAAAAACCATCTTTACCGAAGGAAAATCACGTTTCAACTCGATCAAGCGCAGCATGTCATTTGCGCCCTCAACGTGGATCAACAAACGCGTTTCACCACGAAGCACATTCAGTAGCGCCTTTGCGTCTTCAGCCTTCAACAGCTCATCATCGAAATTACCACGGCCAGCGGCATAATCCTGCGCCTCACGCAGCATGGCGCGGAAATGCAGATGCGCTCCCGCGCGGCTTCCGCCCGAGAGCGCGGCCCCGTCCTCACCAAATTCTGCAAATTGGAAGGCGCGTGCCTTTGTCACTGGGCTTGAGTCAGCGCCCAAATCAGCAATCGCGCCCTGCCCTGCAAAAATGCTCTCTGCAGCCTCAGGTGCGACCACGGCACGGGTAACACCAGCAGCGCGGTTAACGGCAAATGGCGAACGGAACGGATCAATGGCGGGTGCGACGTCGATCGCCGCGGAAAACCCGCTTTTGCCGCCGCTTTTGTCGTTGGTGCCCTTAACGGCGTCGACTTCAGACAGACCGAGCCGCGTAAAGCCTGCAAAAACACCCGGGGTCACCCACTTGCCCTTTGCATCTATCCGGCGGGCATCTGCTGGCACAGCGACGCTTGCACCTGCGGCAATAACATTCCCGTCGCGGATGATAACTGTACCCCCGTCTATTGGCGCAGTGCCGTCACCGACGACGACGCGGCCACCCGTGATTGCAATTGTTTCGGCCACGGCGGGTGTAGCGAATGCTGCCAATGCAGCAGCGGCGTAGAGAAAATGCCTCATTTCACATCTCCTTCACCTGGTTGGCCTAGCTCGAAATCGCTAACCGGACGTATTTTGGGATTGCTTGCATCAAACATCAACGCGCCGTCGATCCATACCTTGTCGGGCCGCGCATAAACGCTCAGCGGGTTGCCGTTCCATAAAACCAGATCGGCCATTTTGCCGGGCTTTAAGCTTCCTGTTTTATCCGATATGCCTAAAGCCTTTGCGGGGTTGTAGGTCAGCCATTTGATGACCTCAGCATCACTGATGTTGATACCCATCCGGCGGCCGTCGGCTTGCGCCTTCGCTGCTTCTTGGTTCAAACGCTGAATCTGATTTTCATCGTCCGAATGGATAATGACACACGCCCCCGCATTTTGAAGAATGGCGGCATTTTCAGGGATTGCATCATAGGCCTCCATCTTGAAGCCCCACCAATCCGCCCATACTGCTGAACAAACCCCATTATCACGCAACAGGTCAGCAATCTTGTAGCTTTCCACCGCATGATGGAACGTCGAAACGGTGTAACCAAACTCCTTCGCCATATCGAGGACGAGCGCCATTTCGTCGGCGCGGTAGCAGTGGTTCTGGATCGAGATGTCACCATCCAATACGCCAGCAAGCGTTTCAAGCCCCAGATCGCGTGTATATTCTTTGCCGCTATCGCGCTTTTTTTTATACTCCTGCGCCTTGATCCATGTCTGCCGATTGACGGCGATATTGCCCATGCGCGTTGATGGCATCCGCCCCTTGCTGCCATAAACCCGCTTCGGATTTTCTCCACAGGCCATTTTCATACCATAAGGTGCGTCAGGGAACTTCATGCCCTGTACAGTACGGGCATAGACGTTTTTCAGGACTACTGACCGGCCACCCATAAGGTTCGCTGAACCCGGCAATATCTGCAACGCCGTCACGCCGCCATTGGCGAGCGCACGGCTGAAACCGGGGTCTTGTGGCCATACGCTGTGTTCGGCCCATACTTCGGGTGTCGTTGGCGAAGTGGCTTCGTTGCCATCGCTATGCGCCTCAACCGATGGAGTCGGATAGTCACCCAAATGGGAGTGAATATCAATGATGCCGGGCGTTACAAATTTGCCCGTCCCATCAATGACCATCACGCCTGCTGGAATGGCTGTTTCAGGTCCACCAACGCTGCTAATTTTGCCGGCGGTTATGAATACCACACCATTGTCGATCTTGCCGCCTTCGCCATCGTACACGGTGACATTACGAATGGCCGTGGCAACTCCTGGATAGGCTTTGTAGGTCGACGGGAACGGCACGGGTACCTTTTGCGCTGGCTTCGACACAGGTGCGGACGACGCTGTCTTTGGACCTTCGGCGTTGGAACACGCCACTAGGGCCAGTGGAAGCACAAGATAAGCACTGCGCCATGCGTTCGATATTGCCATAAATTAACTCCGATTTTTAGATTGAGCTCCAGCAGCAAAAGCTTCCCTGCTTAAGCTTGGCCTTCGACAGGGCCATCGTCACGCAAGGTGTCGAGGTGCATCAGTTTCTTGATCAAAGGCGAAATCACGACAACAGCGATACCAACGCCAATCGCAATCCAGCCTATCTGGCTGTACACAGCCATCACAACTTCACGTCCTGCGCCCTCTCCAGACGCAGCTTCCGAACCCGTAGCTGCTGAAATCAAACCGGCGGCAAAATTGCCAGTCGCCGATGCAAAAAACCATGTGCCCATAATCAGCGAAGCAAGGTGCACTGGTGCAAGGCGGTTCATTGCGCTCAGGCCCACAGGCGAAAGGCATAATTCGCCGGTCGTGTGGAACAGGTAAATCAGGAAGATGAACAATACGGGCACCATGCTATCGCCCGCAGCAGCGGAACCCGCCACCAAAACCAAAAAGCCAATGCCAAGCTGAACTATGCCTAAGCCGAACTTTGCTGGCGCCGAAGGTTCAAGCCCCTTGCGGCCCAGCGTTGTCCAAAGCCATGCAAACAGCGGGGCAAGTAAGACGATGTAAATCGCGTTCAACGATTGGAAAACAGATGCTGGCACGCCAGAGCGATCCACATGTCGGTCCGTGAACAGGTTCAACGACGAACCTGCTTGTTCAAACAATGCCCAGAACAGGATCGACCCGATGATGAGGAACATCGCTGCAAAAATGCGGTCTCGATCGTGCGGCTCAAGCTTCCGGACCGCTGTCCACAAAACATAACCCACCAATATCGCGCCCGCAACACCAAGCAGACTGCCGACCACCGCCTGATTTTGGACTAGCCACCAGCAGATAATAACTGCAACTAGGCCAACAAGATACAGCAACCACTCTAGTTTGATACCCATTACAGGCTTGTTGAGAGCTTCAGGGTTCGATGGTTCACCACGGCCCAGCAAAAGCGGCTTGAATATGATGAACACGATCAGGCCAAGCAACATACCAACGCCCGCAGCGCCGAAGCCGTAGGACCAGCCAAAGGTTTCGCCCAGATAACCGCAGAGCAGCGCCCCGAGTGCAGCGCCGAGGTTAATGCCCATATAGAAAATCGTGTACGCACCATCGCGGCGGACATCCGTGCGCGGATAAAGTTGACCAACGATTACGGAGATATTTGCCTTCAAAAAGCCCGAACCCACGATGATAAACGCCAAGGCGAGCCAAAAGATGTTCAGCGACGCCGCATCCTGTCCGCCAGAACCTTCAAATCCCATGAGGAAGTGACCAAAAGTTAGCAGAACAGCGCCATAGGTCACAGCCTTTCGCTGCCCAAGATACCGATCCGCGATATAACCGCCTAGAACAGGTGTGATGTAAACCAATGCCGTATACGCGCCGTATATGACCCCGGACTTTTCATCCGAAAACAACCAATGCTTCGTCAGATAGAAAATGAGCAGTGCGCGCATTCCGTAATAGGAAAACCGCTCCCACATTTCAGCAAAGAATAATACAAAAAGCCCCTTGGGATGGCCAAGGAATGTCCCTGCTGCATCTCCATCTTGCGCATATGATGTCGCCATCGAGCGAACCCCTCATCTCTGTTATGTTTGATGTCCCCTTGATGGGAACGGTTGCAGCGGAACCTACCTAAAAAACTGCGCCTGTGAAGAATTTTATTGCCGAAGGGGTCGAATTTCGTCGAAGGGAGCGGAATGTTCAACGATCTTTCTTCTGTAACCACCTATTTGGAAACCCGTCGCTCAGGCAAACCACGCGATATGGTTACCCCCGGCCCTGACGCGCCAACGCTCGACAGGATCTTACAAACCGCTATGCGCACACCCGATCATGGGAAGTTATTTCCATGGCGATTTGTCGAAATCACCGACCGCGAAGCTTTTGCCGAACTGCTTACAAAGGCCTTTTTTTCTGCCAATCTAGGTGCCCGGCCCGCGCAGTTAGAAGCAGCCATAGCGTCGGCGCACATGGCTCCAACGCTTGTGTTCCTTATGTCTTCACCGCAACCAAGCGCAAAAATCCCGCTTTGGGAACAACAATTGAGCGTTGGCGCAGTCGCCATGAACCTTATCCACGCGGCACATGCGCAAGGCTTTGTAGCAAGTTGGATTACAGGTTGGGCCAGTTACGATCCCACGGTTCGCGACAGCCTATGTCTAGACGAGGAGAAGATCGCGGGCATGTTCTTTATCGGAACCCCTGCGCTTGCGCTTGAAGAGCGTCCTCGGCCCATACCCGGAGACATTATCCGTCAGTGGCCCTGACTAACGGGATTTAGGCATGCTTGACGCGCCCTAGTGTATTATGGCAGTAAGCATGTAATGAAAAACGAAGTAAAGCCCGTCTACTTGAAATTGCGTGACGTGATTGCGGCTGCCATTCTTGATGGTAATTATAAAGAGGGTCAGATGCTCCCTTCCGTGCGCGCTTTCGCGGCAGATCAGGGTGCCAACCCCCTTACAGTCGCTAAAGCGTATCAATTGTTTCAAGACAGCGGCCTGGTAGACGTGAAGCGCGGCGTGGGCCTGTTTGTTGCCAGCGGCGCAACTGCGAAATTACGCAGCTTTGAACGAGAAAATTTCCTGCATCATATTTGGCCAGACGTGAAAGCGCAGATGCAGCGTGCAGGAATTGATCCGAGAGAATTGCTTGCGCTTAACTAACCCCTGCAATTAAGACTTAACTATACCGCTGAAGATAAAATTCCGAGAAGAATTAGCGCTATTCGTCTCCATCAAAGCAGCGACTACCTTATCCACACCAATGGCATCCGCGTTTCTGTGCATAATGTTGATGATTTACTCATTGTTGCAAACGGCAATGAAGTGATGATCCTGCCGCGTGGCAGTAGCCAAAAAGTACGCGATTTCGCAACAGACTAGGATCAGGACCTATTAAAGGGATTCCCACCGCGGTATTTTTGTAATTCAATGGCGACACTGAAGGAGGTGGTGCTGATGAGTGAGTTGTTGATGTTGAGCAGGGCGCAGATGCGCCGGATAGAGCCTTATTTCCCTTTGGCGCATGGGGTACCGAGGGTTGATGACCGGAG
>NZ_JBIKPH010000072.1:0-12447 GCF_044357595.1 Sphingorhabdus sp.
GAAGATGTACCCTTTGTTCGTTCGGGCGAGCGCATCGTCTGTAAAGATTTGGGTGAAGGCTTTTACCGCGTGAAAATGCGCTTTGGCTTTCTGGAAGAAACAAACGTTCCGGCGACGCTTGACTTGGTCGATTTGTGCGGACCTAAATTTGATATGATGAACACCAGTTTCTTCTTGTCGCGCCAAACGCTGATTGCGTCCAAAATCCCTGGCATGGCGATTTGGCGGGAAAAGGTGTTTGCATGGATGCTGCGGAATGCCGCTAATGCGATGGAGTTTTTCAAACTACCCAGCAACCGCGTCGTGGAATTGGGAAGCCAGGTTGAAATCTAGCAAACGTCACTGCGAAGCAAGCTGGATATATACAAATCCGCTTTAACCTTTTTGCTTGCCAGATTAAGAACAAAAACAGAACATTGTTAGGAGTGCTTAATGTCAGTCATGTCATTTCTGATCACGCAGAGCTGCGCTGCGGACGGGTCTCTATGGATCACAGTTGCGGATTTCGCTCAATCAGCGTGATCCCTTGAACACGGCTGTCAATTTTGACCACATCGATAGCGCCTGTGACGCAATTTGGATGGCAAAAAAATGATTTAGATGGATTTTAAGACTAGACGAATGTTGCGGAAAATGGGTATCGAATATGCATAATGATCGCGCCAAACGCCCAATCGCTTCTACTTCGACTTACGCGCCCTTAGGCGCGCCTGTTTTTGTCGGTACCGTTCGGCAAACCCGCCTAAGGGCTTTTTAAAAACTTACCATCTCTTAAAGCCCACGATTGGGGCATATCAGCGAAGTTGCCATTTATCATGATGCTATCCGACCCATCTCGAAAATACCGACCTTTTCCGCAAGTAGACTTGCCGAGCCGCCAATGGCCGAGCCGAACCATCGATAAAGCACCGCGCTGGCTTTCGACAGATCTGCGTGACGGAAACCAGGCGCTTATCGATCCGATGGGCGCCGAGAAGAAGAAGCGCTTTTTTGATCTTCTGCTTAAAGTGGGCGTGAAGGAAATCGAGGTCGGTTTCCCAAGCTCGGGTGCTACTGATTTCGACTTTATCCGTGGTTTGGTCGACAGCGGCCGAATCCCGGCTGATGTTACGATCCAGAGCCTAACGCAGTCACGGCGCGATCTGATCGAAAAAACCTTTGCGAGCATGGCAGGCGCGCCGCGTGCGATCGTCCATCTTTATAACGCTGTAAGCCCCGCATGGCGTGATATCGTTTTTAACCTTGATAAGGCCGGCGTTAAGGCGATTGCCGTTGAAGGCGCCAGCATCCTTAAAGAGCAAGCGGCAAAATATCCTGAAACTGACTGGCATTTTGAATATAGCCCCGAGACGTTCTCGACGGCGGAACTCGAATTCAGCCTTGAGGTATGTGAAGCGGTGATGGAGGTGCTAGAGCCGACTTCGGCAAAGCCCGTTATCCTCAACCTGCCAGCAACGATTGAGGCAGCGATGCCCAACGTATATGCCGACCAAATTGAATGGATGTGCGACAACATTAGCGTGCGCGAGCATGTCGTTATCAGCCTGCACCCGCATAATGACCGTGGCAGCGGAATTGCCGCTGCGGAACTCGGCTTGCTCGCCGGCGGTGACCGAATCGAAGGCTGCCTGTTCGGCAATGGCGAGCGCACAGGAAATGTCGATTTGGTTACTTTAGCGTTAAATATGTATACGCAAGGACTGAACCCGGATCTCGATTTTAGCGACATCGATGAGGTCATCCAGACCGTCGAATATTGCAACCAACTGCCCGTGCACCCGCGCCATCCTTACGCGGGGGAGCTTGTGTTCACCGCCTTTTCAGGGTCGCATCAGGACGCCATAAAGAAAGGCTTCGCAGCACAGGAACGTCAGAATGATGAAATCTGGCGGGTGCCCTATTTGCCAATCGATCCAGCTGATCTTGGACGCAGCTACGAGGCGGTTATTCGCGTGAACTCGCAAAGCGGTAAGGGCGGTGTGGCGTGGGTTATCGAGCAAGACCAAGGCTTGAAATTGCCCAAGCGCATGCAAGCGAATTTCTCGAGCACTGTTCAAGAGCTCTCCGACCAGACGGGTCGTGAGTTGACGGGTAGCGATATTTGGGACGCGTTTGAAAAGCGCTATCACCTGAAAGGGGATGGCCGTTTCCGGTTGATCGACTTCCACGAAAGCCAAAGCCAGCGGCAAAGAGAGGAACGGATCTTTGCCGGCACTATCCGGATTGATGGCGTTGAACAAAGCGTCAGTGGACGCGGCAATGGATTGATTTCAAGCCTGGCCAATGCACTTGAAGACGCGCTTGGCGGGCCACTGAACATCATCGACTATAGCGAGCACGCCATCGGCCATGGCACAGATGCCCGTGCTGCAGCTTATGTCGAATGCCGGATTGGGGATGGACCAGTATTGTTTGGCGTCGGGATAAGCCAGGATGTGGCCACAGCCTCCGTCAGAGCGATTTTAAGCGCTGCTAACGGGGCGTAGGTTACTTGGGCGCCTCCAAGGGTCATGTGTGGGCGGTGAGGGCTTTCTGAGAGCGGCGGACAGGTATCAGCCAATATATTGGCCTCGGTTTGCGGCCTGCCAAATAGCCAGCCCTGTCCAAACTGGCAACCGAACGAATCTAACTCAGTTTGCTGGAATTCGTTTTCAACGCCTTCCACAATAACTTTAATGCCGAGTGAATCGGCAATATTCTTCATTGCCAGCACAAATGACCAATCAGCGCTTTTATACGGGTGCTTTTTGATGAACGACTGATCTATTTTGATGGTATCGAATGGCATCGTTTGTAAATAAGAATGCGACGAATAACCTGTGCCGAAATCATCAATGCTGACTTTGATACCCATGGCATTAAGTTGCCTAATCGTTCGGGAAGCGTGGCTTGTGTTGGTGGCGGCCGTGCTTTCTGTGAGTTCAAGGCGGATCCATTTGGGGTTGGCCCCAGTTTCGAGAAGAATATCACGCACCAGCGTTACAAAATGAAGCTGCTGAAATTGCTGCAGCGCCACATTTACGCTGATGTACAGGTCGGCATTTTGGGAATTGCTAGCGTGGAAACGCACTGCGGAGCGTGCTGCTTCGCGCAGCACCCATGTTTGCGCTCAATGCGCTGGCATTTCTGATTGAGTTCCTCGGAATCCTGAAATTCGTGCATGTCAGGATCCATGCCCAAGCCCCGATTTTGCTATCACAAACGTTTCAAATATATTGAAAATTGTAGGGATCATTTGCCCACCCTTGTAGATTCAATGAGTTCTATTTGACCATTTACGGCAGGGCACCGGAAACATTTAGGGCACATGGTCCGATAGGTCGAACATTTGCAAATATGAGGCAAAATTTACTGTGCTGGGCCAACTGCCCTTACGGAAAGGCGTGCACGAAATCAGCCATTTGACAGCCGCTATGCGCTGTGGCTAACCGTCTTTTAATTAGGAATTTAAAAAGGGATTCGACGCATGGCACTTCCGGCAATTTTTGATAATCTTCGGCTTCCTGTTATCGGCTCTCCGCTGTTCATCGTGTCGGGGCCAGAGCTAGTTATTGCGCAGTGCAAGGCCGGCGTTGTCGGATCGTTCCCTGCGCTTAACGCCCGCCCAGCTAGTCAGCTTGATGAATGGCTACATCAGATTACTGAGGAACTTGCTGCGCATAACCGCGACAATCCAGATCGTCCGGCAGCGCCATATGCGGTCAACCAAATCGTACATAAATCGAATAACCGCCTGCAAGAAGACATCGCAACCTGCGCGAAATGGCAGGTGCCGCTTACGATCACGTCACTGGGTGCTCAGGTGGAATTGAATGATGCAGTCCATTCGTGGGGCGGCATCGTCCTGCATGATGTGATCAACGACCGTTTCGCTCATAAGGCGATTGAAAAGGGTGCGGACGGACTCATTCCGGTGGCGGCTGGTGCCGGAGGCCATGCGGGCGTGACCTCCCCATTTGCGTTGATGCGCGAAATTCGCGAGTGGTTTGATGGTCCTGTGGCTCTGTCAGGCTCAATCGCGCACGGTGCATCTGTACTCGCGGCGCAGGCCATGGGTGCTGACTTCGGCTATATCGGCAGCGCGTTCATCGCGACCAAAGAAGCCAATGCAGTCGACGGTTACAAGGAAAACATCGTTGAAGCGAAGGCGGCAGACATTGTTTACTCTGACCTCTTCACTGGGGTCAGCGGTAATTATCTACGCCAATCGATTGAGCGGGCAGGGATGGACCCCAATAATTTGCCCAAGGGCGATATTTCAACGATGGATTTTGGCTCGGGCGGTAACAGCGAAGCAAAGGCATGGAAGGATATTTGGGGTTCGGGTCAAGGCATTGGCGCAGTCAAAGCTGTCAAAACTGTTGCCGAATTTGTTGACCAGCTTGAGGCAGAGTATCGCGCAGCGAAGGCCAGCCTTGATGCGCGTTATTTGGGGTAATCCAAGGGCGTCACGCGCCATTTAGCGATATATTATATTTTATCGCGCAAAGCCGTAAAGGCGGAAAGAAGCTGAGAAGTTTTCTTATTTTCTCGTCTTCGTGCCTTTGCGTGAGATTATTTTACGGCTTAGCTGGCCTTTTCAAACGCTACGCTGATGTCTAATGTGACGTCATCCGAAATCATTGGAACGGCATAGCCGATGCCAAACTCGCTGCGCTTCATGACGGACGTTGCGTGAAAGCCGACAGTGGCTTTCCGATTAAACGGGTTGTTGCCAGCACCAGAAAATTTGGTGTCCAGCATCACTGGCTTGGTGACGCCGTTCAGTGTCAGATTACCGGTTATTTTGGCGGTTGTGCCATTGGCGACGACGCTCGTTGATACGAACTTCGCATCGGTTGGGGCAGGGCCAAAAAAGTCGGCTTTGCCACCGTCCTTGCCAGCGCGCAGCAGATGGCCCGTTAGACCTGCGCTTGCGGTGGTAACCTTACTAACTGGAATAGTGATGTCGACCTTAGCTTCGTTCAGCTTGGCTGGATCAAGTATCAGAGTTCCTGTGACGTCACCGAAAATGCCGAAATAGTCGTTAAAGCCAAAATGGCTTACCCGCCAACCGATCAGCGTATGGCTGGGGTCTGTGTTGTAGGTTCCAGCGGTAACGCGGGCAACGTCCATCGTTCCGGGCTGCGGGGCGCTTTGCGCGATCAAAGGCACTGCAAATAAGAGGGGGAGGGCACATAAAAGCTTACGCATGGGTCTGCTCCAGACATGAAAAAAGGGAGGCATCAATGTCGATGCCTCCCCTAAAACTGTCAAGTCGGGAAAAAGGGTTCAGTTCTTCGCCTGATCCACCAACTTGTTTTTTGCTATCCATGGCATCATTGCGCGCAATTGTGCGCCGGTTGCTTCAATGGGGTGCGCCGCCGCTGCCTTGCGGGCTGCCTTTAATTCTGGCTGGCCTGCGCGGTTATCTAGTACGAAATTCTTCACGAAACGGCCTGACTGGATGTCAGCGAGCACGCGCTTCATTTCGGCTTTGGTTTCGTCGGTGATGATCCGGGGACCAGTCGTGATGTCACCATATTCTGCGGTGTTCGAGATCGAATAGCGCATGTTGGCGATGCCGCCTTCATACAGCAGGTCGACGATCAGCTTAGTCTCATGCAAACATTCGAAATACGCCATTTCCGGAGCATAGCCTGCCTCGGTCAGTGTTTCGAAGCCAGCTTGGATGAGGTGGGTGATACCACCACACAACACGGCCTGTTCGCCGAAAAGGTCGGTTTCGCACTCTTCGCGAAAATTTGTTTCGATGATGCCGCTGCGACCGCCGCCAACACCGCTTGCATATGCAAGTGCAATGTCATGGGCGTTGCCGCTTGAATCTTGCGCGACTGCGATCAGGCACGGCACTCCGCCACCCTTTTGATACTCGCTGCGTACGGTGTGGCCGGGGCCTTTTGGCGCAATCATGATCACGTCAATGTCAGTACGCGGCTCAATTAGGCCGAAATGAATGTTCAGGCCATGGGCGAAAGCGAGCGCCGCGCCAGGCTTCATATTTGCGTGCAGATCATCCGCATAAATGGCGGCTTGATGCTCATCAGGTGCCAGCACCATGAGGATATCTGCCCACGCCGCAGCATCGGCATTCGCCAATACCTTGAAACCGGCAGCTTCCGCCTTTTTGGCGGTGGCTGAACCTGCACGCAGTGCGATAGCAACGTCTGCTACGCCACTGTCGCGCAAGTTTTGCGCATGGGCGTGGCCTTGGCTACCATAGCCTACAATTGCGACCTTTTTGTCTTTGATAAGGCCCAAGTCGCAATCTGCGTCATAATATACTTTCATTCGTTTGTCCCTTTTTCGATGAATGTCTTAACTCGCGTCGGCCCCGCGCATGAGGCCGACAATTCCGGTCCGGCCTACTTCGACAAGACCGACTTCGCGCATGAGCGCTACAAAAGTGTCGATCTTTTCCGGTCCGCCGGTAATTTCAAAAATGAAGCTATTGATGGTCGCATCGATAACACGTGCGCGGTAAATATCGGCAAGGCGCATGGCCTCAACTCGTTGGTCGCCAACGCTGCTGACTTTGACCAACGCGAGTTCGCGCTCAACATGTGGCCCCGCTTCGGTCAAATCGGTAACCTTGTGTACCGGAATGAGCCGTTCGCATTGCGCGATAATCTGGTCAATCACCGGCGGTGGGCCTTTGGTCACAATTGTGATCCGACTAGTGGTATGGTCTTCGCTGATATCGGCCACTGTGAGACTGTCGATATTGTAACCACGCGACGTAAACATGCCTGCGATACGCGCGAGCGTGCCAGATTCGTTGTCAACGGTCAGCGTCAGTACATGCCGCTCTGTGAGTTCCTGCTTAATATGCATTATACGAGCGCCTTTGCTTCGTCGTCCATGGTACCCGATACCTGATCCGCGCTTAGGATCATATCGGTGTGCGCAGCGCCTGACGGAATCATCGGGAAACAGTTTGAAGTTTTGTGCACGCGGCAGTCGAACATCACCGGTCCATCATAGGCAAGCATTTCGGCGATGGCGTCATCCAGCTTTGCCGGGTCATCGCAACGAATGCCTTTCCAGCCATAAGCTTCGGCGAGCGCCACGAAATCAGGTAGGCTGTCGGAATAACTCTCGGAATAGCGGCTTTCATACGTCAGCTCTTGCCACTGGCGGACCATTCCCATCCATTCATTGTTCAGAATGAAGACCTTCACAGGCAAGCGGTACTGGGTCGCCGTCGCCATTTCCTGAATGTTCATCTGGATCGATGCTTCACCGGCAATATCTATCACCAGTGCGTCCGGATCGCCCATTTGGGCGCCGATGGCGGCGGGTAGACCATAGCCCATGGTGCCAAGTCCACCGCTTGTCAGCCACTTATTTGGTGCGTCAAAATGGAAATGCTGCGCAGCCCACATTTGATGCTGACCAACCTCGGTCGTGATGATCGGTGCCTTGTCCTTCGTTGCTTCAAACAGGCGCTCAATCGCGTATTGCGGCATGATTTCCTGCATGCTGCCAGGGTAGCTTAGGCAGTCGACTGCTCTCCAGCCTGCTATCCGTGACCACCACTGATCAAGAGGCTGCTTTTTATATTTGCGGCCTTTCCATACATCAATCATCTGACGCATAGCCGTGCCAACGTCTGCGACAATAGGCAGGTCGACGCGGACCGTCTTGTTCATTGAACTTCGGTCGACATCGACGTGGATTTTGATACTGTCGGGCGAGAAGGCATCTAAGCGGCCAGTAACGCGGTCGTCAAAGCGTGCGCCGAGGCAGACCATGACGTCGCATTGGTTCATCGCCATGTTGGCCTCGTAAGTGCCGTGCATACCCAGCATGCCAAGCCATGCCTCACCCGAAGCAGGATAAGCGCCAAGCCCCATCAGCGTCGATGTGACGGGCGCTCCGGTTAGTTCGGCCAGTTCACGCAGCGCTTCACTTGCTGCAGGGCCGGAATTGATGATGCCGCCGCCTGTGTACAATATCGGCGCTTTTGCGTTGGCTATCAACTCCACCGCGCGGTTGATTTCGGTGTAGTCGGCCTCACCAGCAAAAGTGAAGCGTGTTCGAGCCGGGCGCTTTACGTCGGTTGCGGCGGTTGCAACCTGAACATTCTTTGGAATGTCAATGACGACTGGTCCAGGACGTCCTTTTGTAGCGATCGTAAAAGCCTCGCGCACAACGGTGGCAAGCTCGGCGGGGTCTTTCACAAGATAGTTATGCTTTGAACAGTGACGCGTTATGCCAATTGTATCGGCTTCTTGAAACGCATCTGTGCCGATTAGGTTCGTCGCAACCTGACCTGTTAGGACGATAAGCGGGATGGAATCCATAAACGCATCGGCAATGCCCGTCACGGCATTGGTCGCGCCGGGACCGGAGGTGACCAGAACAACACCTGGTTTTCCAGTGGAGCGCGCATAGCCCTCGGCTGCGTGTGCGGCGCCAGCCTCATGCCTGACAAGAATGTGCCGAATTTTTGTTTGCTGAAACAACGCATCGTAAATGGGCAGCACTGCGCCGCCGGGGTAACCGAAAACGGTGTCCACGCCCTGTTCTATCAGGGTGTCGATTAATATTTCTGCACCGGATTTTTCGGGCACTGGTCAATCCTTATGTATAACGCTGCCTGCCTATGCTGCACTGCAATAGGGCAAGCAAGAGCGGGCTAGCTAGTGATTAGAAAATGGCTTGTCAAATACATTCATTGAAATATTGTTTCAAAATTACCAGCATTTGAGTCATTTATCTCTAATTCTATACGCGGCCAGGCTATTGGCGCTTGGTTTCGAAACCATGTAAACTGCCGCTTGGCATATTGCCGCGTCGCAATTTTGCCACGCGCAAGGGCTTCGTCGTGGTGCAAGGTGCCATTGAGATACGCTGAAATCTCGGATACGCCGATTGCGCGCATGACCGGAGCATCATGCGGAAGATTGCGGGCAAGCAATGCCGCAACCTCGGCCACCGCGCCACGCTCAATCATTATCTCAAAACGCACATCGCAGCGCTTGTAAAGCCAGTCACGCGGCGGAAGGAGAAGCAATGGGCGCAGTGTGATGCTATCGCCTATTCCCCCGGTCTTGGCCTTGCGCCACTCGGAGATGCTGCGTCCGGTGCTCTGCACGACCTCAAGCGCGCGCGTGATGCGGCTAATGTCGGTTGGAGCCAAGCTTGCCGCAACGGGCGCATCATGATGTTGAAGCGCAGCATACGCTTGTTCGACTGGCATGGCGCGTATCTCTGTACGCAATTCCAGGGTGACTTCTGGAATGGGGGCGATGCCGTCAAGTAAGGTTCGGATATACAGCCCGCTGCCGCCAACCAATATCGGCGTTTTGCCTGTCGCATGGGCGTGCGCGATGACGCCCCTGGCATCTGCTGCCCAGCGTGCAGCCGAGCAAGGTGTGACGCCGTCAAGATAACCAAATAAGTGATGCGGCACGCTGCATTGCTCTTCAGCCGTTGGTTGCGCGCTCAAGATCGGCAAGTCGGAATAAATTTGCGCACTATCGGCGTTGATAATTATGAAATTACCCGATTTGGCCAAATGCAGCGCTAATGCCGTCTTGCCGCTCGCCGTTGGACCCGCAATAAGCGCGACCTTATTCTGAGGATTCGAAATGTTCATTTGTACCCTAATAGCAGCAGATACATTAGAAGGCGGAATAATTTCCGAGGTCAATGATCGTTTGGCTGCCGTTGGCTGCGTGCCCGGCGCTGTCCGCTGGCTGTCGGACGGGAAGGCCGTCGACATAGTGTTTGACGGCGGTATCGGCAGCGCCCGTGCGGCCTTGCGCGTATTGGAAGACCGCTGTGACATAGTCGTCCAGAGCGAGCATAACCGACGCAAAATGCTTTTGGTGTCGGATATGGACAGCACCATGATTACGGTCGAATGCATCGATGAACTTGCAGGCTTCGCGGGCATTAAGCCGCAGATTGCTGCGATTACCGAGCGCGCTATGGCGGGAGAGCTTGATTTTGCTGAGGCATTGAAAGCGCGGGTCGCCTTACTGGCGGGGCTGGACGAGAATATGATCGCGCAATGCCTGCGTGAACGCGTTCGGCCTATGCCTGGCGCCGAAATTCTTGTGCGAACGATGACGGGTTGGGGCGCGCATGCTGTTTTGGTTTCCGGTGGCTTTACCAGCTTTACAGGGCCAGTCGCGGAGTTGCTTGGTTTTACCGAGGTGCATGCCAATGTGCTTGAAATTAAGGACGGGTGCCTCACCGGGGGGCTAAAGGGTAATATCGTCGATGCTGCCGTTAAAAAGGCAGTCTTGCATTCGGCCGCAGTCAGTCAAGGAATACCCCTAGAGGCTTCGATTGCGGTGGGTGATGGTGCGAATGATTTGCCAATGATTGCCGCCGCTGTGGCGGGCGATGGACTTGGCATAGGATATCATCCTCGGCCGCAGCTCGCGAAAGCCGCGAATTTTTCGGTACGGCACAATGATCTGACAGCATTGCTATTTGCGCAAGGGGTTGCGCCCAATGAATGGCTGCGCTGATCCCCTGAAACAAATTGAGTGTGACTTAGTTCATGTTATGATTAGGCCTAAATTCAATAACCGGAGTTCCTCATGCGCAATTATCTGCCGATCTTCATCATTCCTGTTCTTGCCAGTTGCACGACCATGCAACCTGCAAAATCGGTTGAGGTCTCGGAAGTTATAACGGCCGATCTTGCGCGTGCCGACGGCAGCTGGGCAGGCGTGGCCACGATTTCGCAACGCAGCGACGGCGTCTTCCTAAGCCTGACTGCAGATGCACCAGCGGCTGGGACGTATGGCATGCACCTTCATGCGGTAGGAAAATGCGAAGCGCCTGATTTCACAAGCGCTGGCCCGCATTGGAACCCCAATATGAAGCAGCATGGGCGTGATAACCCGATGGGCGCGCATGATGGTGATCTGCCAAATGTTGAAGCTGCTGCCGATCGCAAGGTCACGCTTGAGTATAAACTTGCAGATTTCATGCTTTCAGGACCCTCTGGTTTATTGGACGCAGATGGTGGGGCGTTAGTTATTCATGAAAAAGCCGATGATTATAAAACCGACCCAAGCGGCAATAGCGGCAAGCGCATACTCTGCGGAGTGTTTAAATCTGGTAACCGGGGCTGACGCTACACCTTGTCGGCGTATAAAAGGCAACCGGCCGGCACACGCGCCAAGACGGCATTAATATCTTCTTTGGCAAAAGCAAAGCACCCCTGACTACGCCCGATTTTGCCTTGGTCTTGGATAAGCGACTGGTTCACATACCATGCCGGATGAATCACAATTGCGCGCGCCTCCGCCTGGTCATTTTCGTGGTCCAGCCCAACTAAACGACGGGACTCACCATGCTGGCCAATATAGGTGTCGCCGACAAGGTAGCTGCCAGCAGAAGTTGCTTCTGAGCCATTTACGTTCGAAAAATTTTGCACCCAACCGCTGTGATTTGGGTCCGAACCTTTACCATGGGCGACCAGATAGGGTGTCGATTGGCCATTGCGGAGATCAACCACATAAAAGCGCGGATCGCGCGAGGGTTTTGAAAAGTCGGCAATCGCCAAAAGATCGTGGTTTCGAATATGCGAGGCATGCGTTGCCAATGCCGCCTTTGCCTTTTCAAGCAACAGCGGCGAGGGGCCTGCGATAACATGACCGGTGCCAGGTACGAATAGTATATCTGCAGCCCTGGACGGAACAGCGAGCAAACTTGCTCCCATTATTGCGGAATGAATAAATTGCCTGCGCCCATTTTCCATTCCAAACAGATAGGGCACAAAAATTTACATAAAAAGGGCGGCAGTGGCATTTGGACGCAAAACAAGGACAGTTAACCGCATTGCGACACGTGAAGTATTTCGTCCACAGCGGCGATTTTGGCATCGAATGTTTAAATGGGTTTTGCTACTGGTGTATTCAGTGCCGCTGCTTGAGTTGCAAATATTTGATGGTCCAGGGGTGGTTTCATGAAGTTTGGCGCGGACATTCGCTCATTACCCAGTATTTTTGCGCTTGCCTTAGCTCTTTTAGCGCCCGCAGTTGTTTTAGCGACGCAACAGGCGGTTCAGGTAGAGCCTTCGCGAACCCAACTAGAGCAAAACAAAGACATGGTTGCTGCCAGTCCGCTTATGCCGGTTCCAGCCACGCAAACATCACCGCCAGAACAAACGTCATCCACGCCCTCTCCATCCAAGCTCGCTCCAACAAAGCCAACGCCAAAGCCGCGAAAGAAGGGGGCAGTGGATGCTCTGAAACCCGGACAGTTTGTTTGGGTAACGCAAGCTGTTTACGAGGGGCCGATGAAAATTGTCATTGTCCTTGATATTCAACGCATTTATGTTTTCCAGAACAACAAGTTAATTGGTTTCAGTACCATTTCTTCGGGCAAGAAGGGCAAGGAAACGCCGACCGGTTTTTTCAATATACTGCAGAAAAACGTCGATCATAAATCTAATCTCTACAGCGATGCACCAATGCC
>NZ_JBIKPH010000073.1:0-12413 GCF_044357595.1 Sphingorhabdus sp.
GGGTGGCAAAGGCGACGCCGAAAGCAAGATTGCTGCCATGGAAGCAGCGGGCATCCGCGTATCGCCATCGCCTTCCTTGCTCGGCAAGACATTGGTCGAAGTTTTAAAGGGTTAATTTATAATCCTCCCCGCGCGCGGGGAGGTGCAACCGGTGCGTAAGCGCCGGATGACGGAGGGGGCCTTCCGTCTAACGCTGGGTTAGAGCGGCAAACCCCCTCCACCATCCGTTGGATGGTTCCCCTCCCCGCTGACGGGGCGGATTTGGAGAAGTAGGATGGGCGTAGAAATTCAGGATTTCGAAGCGGAGCGGGGCCCAAGCTGGGCGCGCTCAAACTGGCCATTATCGGCAACGGACGATCTGACGGCATCGCTTGACCCCACCCAGATGGCGGTTGAAGTGAAGGCCGCGGCCAAAGCCGCTGGCAAGCCTATGGCTGAAGCGGACGCGGTGGCAGCGGCAAGCGATTCGATCCGCGCGATGATGTTGGTGCGCACATATCGCGTACGCGGACACCTCGCCGCCAACCTTGATCCGCTTGGCCTGTCTAAGCAGGAAATCCCGGCGGACCTTACGCCTGAATATCATGGCTTTTCGGGAGCAGATCTAGACAAGCGCGTCTATGTTGGCGGAGCGCTTGGTCTGGAATGGACTACCGTCCGCGAACTCGTCGACACCCTGCGTGCCAATTATTGCGGGCCAGTTGGCCT
The DNA here is from genome assembly GCF_044357595.1 of Sphingorhabdus sp. Taxonomy (GTDB): domain Bacteria; phylum Pseudomonadota; class Alphaproteobacteria; order Sphingomonadales; family Sphingomonadaceae; genus Sphingorhabdus_B. The sequence continues at coordinate 709 of NZ_JBIKPH010000073.1, forward strand.
TGAGTATATGCATATTTCAGACGTCGAAGAACGCCGGTTTTTGCAGGAGCGGATGGAGGGCAAGGATGCCGCCATCCAGTTCTCGCCAGAGGGTAAGAAAGCCATTCTCGGCAAAGTGATTGAAGCCGAGCAGTATGAAAAGTTCCTAGGCCGCAAATATGTGGGCACAAAGCGTTTCGGCCTTGATGGCGGCGAATCCATGATCCCAGCGCTTGAAGCGGTGATCAAATATGGTGGCCAGCTTGGGGTGCGTGAAATCGTCTATGGCATGCCGCACCGCGGCCGCCTGAACGTGCTCGCCAACGTACTGGCAAAGCCGTATCGCATCATCTTCCACGAATTTTCCGGCGGGAGCGCTAATCCTGACGATGTCGGCGGCTCAGGCGATGTGAAATACCATCTCGGCACCAGCACTGACCGCGAATTTGACGGTATCAAGGTGCATATGAGCCTTGTTCCGAACCCATCACATCTTGAGGCAGTGAACCCTGTTGTTCTTGGTAAGGTGCGCGCCAACCAAACTGCGCGTGACGATCTTGCAAAGCATGAACAGGTTTTGCCAGTACTGCTGCACGGAGATGCGGCGTTTGCCGGCCAAGGCATCGTGTGGGAGTGCCTCGGCTTCTCAGGCATCCGTGGATACAATACGGGCGGCTGCCTGCACTTCATCGTCAACAATCAGGTTGGCTTTACCACCAGCCCGCAATATGCGCGGTCATCGCCTTATCCTTCCGATGTGGCAAAGGGCGTCCAGGCGCCAATCTTCCACGTCAATGGCGACGATCCTGAAGCGGTGACATTCGCGTGTAAGATTGCAATCGAGTTCCGTCAGACATTCCACCGCGACATCGTTATCGATATGTGGTGCTATCGCCGCTTCGGCCATAATGAAGGCGACGAACCCAGCTTTACCCAACCATTAATGTACAAGGTGATTAAGGGCCATCCGGCCGTCAGCGATTTATATGCCAAACGTCTTCAGACCGAAGGCGTAATTGATGCTGATTGGGCGAACGAACACGCGATGCGTTTTGTTCAAACGCTTGAGCAGGAATTTGCCAGCGCGGCAGATTATAAAGCCAATGCTGCCGACTGGTTCGGGGGGCGCTGGTCTGGCCTATCTAAACCTGCAGATCCCGAAACCGCGCGGCGCAATGTGCCAACGGGTATCGCGCGCAAATTGTTCGACAGCCTTGGCCGAACGCTTACGACGGTGCCCGACGGTCACAATATCCATCCGACATTAAGTCGCGTATTGGATGCGAAAAAGACCATGTTGAGCACTGGTGAGAATTTCGATTGGGCAACGGGTGAAGCCCTTGCCTTCGGCTCGCTGCTTTCCGAAGGCTATGGCGTGCGTCTGTCCGGTCAGGATTCAGGCCGCGGCACATTCAGTCAGCGGCACGGTGTCTGGGTCGACCAGACCACTGAAGACAAATATGTGCCCCTTGCGACGCTGCCACATGGCCGGTTTGAAATTCTTGACAGTCCGTTATCGGAATTTGGCGTGCTTGGTTTCGAATATGGCTATGCCGGTGCCGAGCCTAAAACGCTTGTCCTTTGGGAGGCGCAATTTGGCGACTTCGTGAACGGCGCGCAGACCATGATTGACCAGTTCATCGCCGCCGGTGAGGCCAAATGGCTTCGCGCCAACGGCTTGGTGATGCTGCTGCCCCATGGCTATGAAGGCCAAGGCCCGGAGCATAGCTCAGCGCGGCTTGAACGCTTCCTGCAATTGTGTGCCGAGGATAATATCCAGGTCGCAAACTGCACCACGCCGGCAAATTATTTCCACTTGCTGCGTCGGCAAATGGCCCGCCCGTTCCGCAAACCGCTCATCGTCATGACACCAAAGTCGCTGTTGCGGCACAAAATGGCAGTTTCAAAAGCAGAGGATTTCCAAGGCGAAAGCCACTTCATGCGGATATTGTCCGATCCCAATGCGCCAGTCGACAAGGACATCAAGCGACTGGTATTGTGTTCCGGCAAGGTTGCTTATGACCTAATGGAAGCGCGCGATGCTTCAGGCGATAAGACAACCAGCATTGTGCGGATCGAACAGCTTTACCCATTCCCGGCAGAGCCATTAATTGTTCGCCTAAAGCGCATGACCAATTTGGAAGATATCGTCTGGGCGCAGGAAGAGCCGCGCAATGCCGGCAGTTGGACATTCGTCGATCCCTATCTGGAAGAATGCCTTTCCAAGGCTAGTGTGGGCCCAACGCGTGCGCGCTACGCAGGGCGCAGGGCAGCCGCGGCGACAGCAACCGGCCTTGCAAAGCGCCATCAGGCCGAACAGGCCGCATTGGTCGCCGATGCCTTAGGCCACAATGTCCGCGGTGAAATTCGCCGCCAGCGGACTGGCGGAACCAAGTCAATTACCCCTCCATCCAAGTGAGGATAAAATTATGAGCACTGAAGTTAAAGTCCCCGTATTGGGCGAATCGATTACCGAGGCAACCCTTGGCCAGTGGTTAAAAAAGCCCGGCGAGGCAGTGGCCATTGATGAGCCTATTGCCAGCCTTGAAACAGACAAAGTCGCGATTGAGGTGCCGTCACCGGTTGCCGGCATCATGGGCGCATATGCCGTTGAAGAAGGCGCGACGGTCAATGTCGGTGCGGTTATTGGGTCCATAGACGCTGGAAACATTACATCTGCGCCTGCGCCAGCTCCCGTTGCGGCCGCGATTGCACCAGCGATCACGACCACAGCCGCCCCAATGCCTGTTGCACAGGTGGAGAATAATGACCTGCCGCTCTCCCCTTCCGTGCGCCGCCTGGTCCTTGAACTTGGCATTGACCCAAGCAAGATTAAGGGCACGGGGAAAGATGGCCGCCTGACTAAGGAAGATGTTGTCGCTGCTGCCAAGGGTGCGCCTGCTCCATCTGCAGATGTAGCGGCATTGGCTGCACCGGCCCCTGCCGCTGCGCATGCGCGCCAAGAAGAACGTGTGAAGATGACACGTCTGCGCCAGACAATTGCCAAACGGCTAAAGTCTGCTCAGGACACTGCCGCGTTGCTGACGACGTTCAACGATGTCGACATGTCAGCGGTGATGGAAGCGCGCGCTACTTACAAAGACCTGTTTGAGAAAAAGCATGGGGTCCGGTTGGGCTTCATGGGCTTCTTCACAAAAGCCGTTGCTTTGGCCGCGCGCGATGTACCTTCTGTCAACGCGCAAATTGATGGCGATGAAATCGTCTATCATAATTATCTCGACGTCTCAGTCGCGGTCAGCGCACCAAATGGCCTTGTTGTTCCTGTCATACGCAACGCGGATTCTATGAGTTTTGCGCAAATCGAGAAAGCCATTGGCGATTTTGGCGCAAAGGCGAAAGCTGGCACATTGACTATGGGCGACATGTCCGGCGGTACGTTCACGATTTCCAATGGCGGCGTGTTCGGCAGCTTGATGTCAACTCCGATCATCAACCCGCCGCAATCAGCAGTGCTTGGCTTTCACCGTATCGAAGACCGTGCCGTTGTGCGCGATGGGCAAGTTGTTGTGCGGCCGATGATGTATTTGGCGTTAAGCTATGACCATCGCCTTATCGACGGCCGCGAGGCCGTTACTTTCCTGAAGATCGTCAAAGAGGCGATTGAAGACCCGACCCGGTTGTTGATCGACCTTTAAGGAGCCTGAGCAATGGCAGAACATGATTATGACCTGATCGTTATTGGTGCAGGTCCTGGCGGCTATGTCGCCGCAATCCGTGCTGCACAACTCGGGCTTAAGACTGCTTGCGTTGAAAGCCGTGAAACCTTGGGCGGCACGTGCCTGAACGTCGGGTGTATTCCGTCGAAGGCGTTGCTGCACGCATCCGAAATCTTTCACGAAGCGCAGTCGGGATCGCTTGCCAAGTTCGGGATTGATTTTAAGGGCGTCTCCCTCAATTTGGACCAGATGCATGCCGAAAAGGCAAAAGCCGTTGGCGAATTAACTGGGGGCATCGAGTTTCTCTTCAAAAAGAACAAGGTCGACTGGCTAAAGGGGCACGCGGCCTTTACGTCACCGAACAGCATCGATGTTGCAGGCAAAAGCTACACCGCAAAGAATATCATGGTCGCAACCGGCTCCTCTGTCACGCCGCTTCCGGGCGTTGAGATTGACCAAAAAGTTATCGTAGATTCAACCGGCGCATTGGCCTTGCCGCAAGTGCCAAAGCATATGGTCGTAATCGGCGGCGGTGTCATTGGCCTTGAGCTCGGCAGTGTTTGGTTACGTCTTGGCGCACAAGTCACCGTGGTTGAATATCTTGACCAGATTTTGCCCGGCATGGACGGCGAGGTCCGCAAGGAAGCGGCCAAGATTTTCAAGAAGCAGGGCTTCAACATCCGCACCGGAACAAAGGTCACTGGCGCAACGGTCAAGGGCGCAACTGCAACATTGACCGTCGAGCCCTCCGGTGGCGGTGCCAGCGAAACGATCGAGGCGGATTGCGTCCTCGTCGCAATCGGTCGCCGCGCAAATACCGATGGCCTCGCGCTCGATAAAGCTGGCTTGTCCGTCAACCAGCGCGGCCAGATCGAAATCGGTCATGATTTCCAGACAGGCGTTCCAGGCATCTACGCCGTGGGCGACGTCTGCCCCGGTCCAATACTGGCACACAAAGCGGAAGATGAAGGAATCGCCGCCGCAGAATTCGTTGCTGGCCTGACGGGAATCGTCAACCATGACGTCATTCCCGGCGTCGTCTACACCTTTCCTGAAATTGCCAATGTGGGCTTGACGGAGGAAGAGGCGCGGACGCATGCAGCCGCTTCCGGTGGCGAGATCAAGGTGGGTAAGTTCCCGATGATGGCCAACAGCCGAGCGAAAACAAACCGTGACACCGATGGATTTGTAAAGGTCATCGCCGACGCCAAAACCGACCGCGTTTTGGGCGTCCATATCATTGCATCGATTGCTGGCAGCATGATCGCGGAAGCATGCGTCGCTATGGAATTTGGCGCAACATCGGAAGATATTGCCTATACCTGCCACGCCCACCCGACACAGGCCGAGGCTCTAAAAGAAGCGGCAATGGCCGTAACAGGCAAGCCGATCCACATGTGATGATGACGCAAGCTGTCCAAATCGGCCCAGCTATGCTTTCGTGGCTAGATCTGTTTGGCATCGCTGTTTTTGCTGCCTCTGGTGCCTTGGCCGCTGCGCAACGGCAACAAACGCTCGTGACATTCTCGTTCTTCGCGCTTGTCACAGGCGTCGGTGGCGGCACAGTGCGGGACCTGCTGATTGGCGCGCCCGTATTTTGGGTCCAAGACTGGCGCGTCGCAGCCACTTGCCTTATTACCGCAGGGCTCGTCTGGGTTACGCCCCGCACTGTCTGGAATGCCCGCGCTCTCCATTGGTTTGATGCCGTGGGCATCGCCATTTACGCGGTATTTGGCACTTGGAAATCGCTTACGCTTGGCGTGCCTTTACTTCCCGCAATGATGATGGGCGTTATCACGGCCTGTGTCGGCGGCATCATCCGTGATGTCTTGGCGGGCGAGCCATCCATCCTGCTTAAGCCCGAAATATACGTGACCGCTGCTGCACTTGCCTCGGGCCTTTTTGGACTATTGATGTTTTTAGGCCTACCCGTGTTGCCTGCCGCGATTGTCAGCGCACTGGCCGGCTTTGGTTTGCGCGCTATGGCCATTTGGAAGGGTTGGGCGATCCCAGCCTATCGCGGATGATCACCGCAAACGGTTTGGGAATAGCCGCTTGAGGTTCGCGATCTTCGGCTTATCCCATTGAGCAATATACGGATGCCTTGGGTTCTTAGCCATGAAGTTTTGGTGATAGGATTCGGCCGGATAGAAGCTCAACGGTTCAATCCGCGTTACAATCGGTTTCTTCCAATACGCCGCCCTGTCCAATTGGGTGATATAGGCGCGCGCCGAAACCCGCTGCGCTGCGTTGGTAGGAAATATCGCGGTGCGATATTGCCTCCCATGGTCTGGGCCCTGCCGATTAAGCTGCGTTGGATCATGCGTTACGGAAAAGAATATGTGCAACAGGTCATTATAGCTGACAACCGCTGGATCATAATAGATCCGCACGGCTTCCGCATGGGCCGTGATGCCAGTGCTGACGGAGTCATAGTCGGCCGTAGCCCGCGTGCCGCCTGCGTAGCCAGACTCGACCCGAGCAACACCTTTTAGGCCTTCAAACACAGCCTCAATGCCCCAGAAGCAACCACCCGCAAATATAGCGATCTGCTGACCCTTAGGCTCAACGATCCGCGTTGCGGGTGCTGCGATGCGGATGCCTTCAGCTGCCTGCGCGATACCGACCGGCGATGCAAAATCGGACCCACAGGCTGATGCCAGTGCGAGCAAAAGCGAAATGCTCGCAGCTTGGAACATGCGGTTACGGCGCATGGGGAACAGTGCCATAAGGTACATCACCAATGGAAATAAACTGTGTGGCCTCTACTGTGACATCGCTCGCGCTTGCTGGCTTAATTATGGCAAGGCCGGCAGCGCCAATGGCAAATCCGCCTAACAGGCTGAGGAACAGATCCGATCGCAGAAAATTGAAAATACTGTCCATGAAATTCTCGCTATGTGGCGCCCCGATTTTGGCACCGATATAGTTACGCAACAATGCTTGAAATGGCTTTAAGCAGAAGTCGGATTAAGGTGGGCTTAACCGGACTGCGCTCAGCTCAACGCCGCGCAGGCCAGTTGGATGCGCGTGCACGCTTCTTTCAAGATATCCGACGAAGTGGCGTAAGAAATCCGAAAGCCAGGTGAAAGGCCAAAAGCCCCGCCATGCACGGCAGCCACGCGGTATTCGTCGAGGAAATAGTCGATGAGTTGCGCGTCAGTTTGAATAATTTTGCCCTGCGGCGTAGTCTTGCCCATCACGCCGGTCGCGTCAGGATACACATAGAATGCGCCTTCTGGTGTCGGGCAGCTCAGCCCTGGCGCATCATTGAGCATGGCGACCACAACGTCCCTGCGCGCGCGAAAGGCTATGTTGCGTTCGCGCAAAAAATCCTGCGGTCCGTTGAGTGCGGCAAGCACCGCATATTGACTGATCGAACAAGGGTTACTGGTAGATTGCGACTGCAAATCCGCCATGGCCTTTATCAACCACGCAGGACCACCTGCATAGCCAATCCGCCAGCCGGTCATGGCATAGGATTTCGACGCGCCATTCATGGTCAGCGTGCGGTCATAGAGCGCCGGACACACCTGAAGCATCGTTGCAAAGGGCTTTGGCGCGTACCAGATATGCTCATACATATCGTCGGATAGCAGCATGACATGCGGATGCTTTAACAGCACCTCACCAAGCGCCTTGAGTTCAACCGCATCATACGCCGCCCCTGTCGGGTTGGATGGGGAATTCAAAATAAGCCAGCGGGTCTTGGGCGTGATGGCTGCGTCCAATTGCTCGGCCGTGATTTTGTAATCCTGCGCAGCTGTTGCCATGACAATGACTGGGGTACCGCCCGCAAATTGAACGATGTCCGGATAGCTAACCCAATATGGTGCGGGGATGATGACCTCATCACCCTTGTCGATGGTCGCAACAAGCGCATTGAACAGGGTATGCTTGCCGCCCGAGTTCACGGTGATTTGCTTAGGCGTATAATCGATATTGTTGTCACGCTTGAACTTGGCGATGATCGCTTGCTTCAGCGGCGCGATGCCGTCGACCGCGGTATACTTGGTCATCCCGTCACGGATGGCCTGAATGGCAGCGTCCTTGACAAAGTCAGGCGTGTCAAAATCAGGCTCACCGGCCGACAGACCTATCACATCAATGCCTTGCGATTTCAGATCAATCACGCGTCCCGACATGGCTAGCGTCGCAGATGGCGCAATCCGCCCGAGGGCAGCCGACAGATGGTCAATCATCATCATACTTTCGCGAAATTATGGAACAGAAATTGCGTGCTTGGCCCTAATGGCTCGCCAAAAGTTACGCAACCCTATTGGCCCTTATTAATCCACGCAGGCTGTTCCCGACCAAAAATCCACCGGCCAGATCGCCTATGCTTAAGTCAGATTCTATCGCTTTTCCAGACTCAAGTAGTTCGCGCCGCAATATCGAAGGCAGCAACCCGCTTTCAAGCCGCGGGGTCAACAGTCTGCCATCGCGCTCCACAAACAAAGCGGTAATGCTTCCTTCAGTTAGTAGGCCGTCGGTTCCGACAAAGACCACTTCGTCGCAATCGGTCCGCGCCTTGCGGGCGTTGTCATAAAATGCGCGATCGGTAATCTTGTGCCGAAGTCGAAAGTCTCCAGCGTCGACGGGCAGCGGGACAATGCCAACGCGCCACTCGGTCACGTCTTCCAACGGCCAAATTTCTACTGCCTGCGCACCATGCCGCGAAGCCATTAGCCGGATTTTTGAGAGTTTCTCCAGATGAAAAATGCCTGCGTGCAAGCGGTTGCGCATTTCGTGCCGGTCAAATTCAAAACCAAAAGTTGATGCGCTGGTCTTCATACGTTCAAGATGCTGCTCAAGCCGCAAGATACCCGCCATGGGTTCAAAACGCATCGTTTCGATCAGGTCAAAGCCGTGATGATCCAACTTGGCGAAATCCCCCTTGGCCAGACATTCGGCCCATTCATCCGCTTCGTTAGAATCGGCGACAACCCCTGATCCCAAACCTAACGAAAGCGATTTTGTCGCGTCACAAACGGTAAAGGTGCGAATGGCAACGTTGAATGCCGCTTCACCATTGGCGTCTATGCGCCCAATTGAGCCACAATATATGCCCCTTGAGGTATCTTCTACTTCTTCGACAACTTGCATGGCACGAATTTTGGGTGCGCCAGTGATGGAACCACAAGGAAACAAACCCCTTATGACGTCAACGGCATCCGCCCCCTCGCTCAACACGCCAGTTACTGTTGAAGTCATCTGATGAACTGTTGGGTAGCTCTCAATGTGAAAAAGCGCGGGCACCTGAACACTGCCTGCCGCGCAGACGCGTGACAGATCATTACGCAACAGGTCGACAATCATGAGATTTTCTGCTCGCTGTTTTGGATCAGTGCGGAGACGTTCGGCAACTTCCGCGTCTTTTTGTGGATCGGATTGCCGTTGGGCGGTGCCCTTCATCGGCTTGGTCGTGACCCTTTTGTCTTTCAATGCGAAAAACAATTCGGGCGAAAAAGACAAATAATGCGTCTGCCCCGTCCAGATGACGCCGCCATAGCCAGCACTGGCACGCCCGCGCAGGGCGGCATATAAAGCTAATGGATTACCGGCATAGCTTGCCGATAAAGGAAATGTCAGATTGGCCTGATAGATATCGCCTGCACAAATATATTCCTGCACCGCCGCGAAGGCGCGGCTATAATCGGCGCGCGATATACCAGGACGAAGTTCGGAGAGCCATGTGCCAGCCGGATCCGGCAACAGCGACGGCACGACGTCTTCCGCTATAGTCTGGAACCCTGAGAATACGCCGAACCAAGCCTGCAATTCAGCTGCCACAGGTGACAAATTCGGCAAAAAATGCGCGCCAGCGCCATAGTTGAAAAATCCTGCAATATGCATGCCATCTTGCTGCGCCTGACGTAACGCGACAAGCAGCGCTTCAAGCTCGTCGCCATTTTTGGCAGTCAATGTTGCAACAGGGTTGGTATAAAGCCGGGCAGGCGACGCACCATCGGCGCGCGCGTCATCGAGTAAAACAAAAGGCCCCTCGAGAGGGATCATGTTGCGGCTATTTTTGGAGCGGGTGAGGGGAATCGAACCCCCGTATTCAGCTTGGGAAGCTGCTGCTCTACCATTGAGCTACACCCGCGCGCCTTTAGGCATTTTATCCCGCTAAATAGGATTTTGCCAATGGCCAAATTCTCAGCCTTTCAAGCGTTCAGCATGCCAAGTAAGATGCGCGCCCATGAAGGTCGAGATGAAATAATAGCTGTGGTCATATCCTGGTTGCATGCGGATGGTCGCTGGCTGACCAACGGCGGCGCACTGCTCTATAAGCAAATGCGTCTTGAGCTGTGCCTCCAAGAAATTGTCGTCGCTGCCTTGGTCAACCAAAAGGTCAGGCAGGCGCGCACCGTCTGCTATCAGGGCAACGCTATCATAAGCGCGCCACTGCACCCGGTCTTGTCCTATATAGCCGCCCAACGCCTTTTCACCCCAGGGACAGCTCAAAGGCGACACGATCGGCGCGAGCGCAGATGTTGAACGGAACCGCCCCGGGTTCCGCAGACTGATGGTCAACGCGCCATGTCCACCCATCGAATGCCCCATGATTGCTTGCCGCTGCATATCGGCGGGAAAATGCGCTGCGATAAGGGCGGGGAGCTCGGTTTCGATATAATCGCGCATCCGGTAATGGGTATCAAAGGGCGCCTGCGTCGCGTCGACATAAAATCCAGCGCCAAGGCCAAAGTCATAACCGCCTTCCGCGTCGTCGGGAACGCCCTCACCGCGCGGACTGGTGTCTGGCGCGACGAAGATTAAACCCAGCTCAGCGCAGGCGCGGCGAAACTCGCCCTTCTCGGTCACATTGGCGTGGGTGCAGGTCAGGCCCGATAGGAACCATACAATCGGAAGGGTTTCGCCCTCTGCATGCGGCGGGACATAGACCGAAAAAGTCATGTCGGTACCGGTGGCCTTTGATGCGTGTCGATACACGCCTTGGACACCACCGAAAGATGTATTGGTAGATAGGGTTTCGATGGTCATGCGAGCTCCAATGTGGGGATATTGCTGATCTGCGGCGGGTGCCGCCAAAAGGTTAGTGCACGCACAAGATCATCTGGCGCAAGGCCAAGCGTTGCGCTGTTTCGTAAAGGGTGACAGTTGACAAACTCTGCCTGCAAAAATGACTCGTCGAGCACGAAACTTACGGCTTCGTCAGTATCGTTAATCGCTGCCAACGCCGTGACAGAGCCGGGCGTGATGCCAAGCAAGCGCTCCATATCCTCAGCCTTACCAAAGCTGACGCGGCCACAGCCTATCGCACTTGGCAGTGCCTTTAAATCAACCCGCGCCTCAGCCGGAACGGTGACTAGAAAATAATGTCCCGCTTTGTCCTTGAGGAACAGGTTCTTTGTGTGCGCGCCGGGAATATTGTCCGTATGCAGATTGCTCTCTTCCACCGTAAAGACGGCGGCATGTTCGTATACTGCATAGCCGATGCCAAGCGCAGTCAAGTCGTCATAAAGCTGCGTCTCGGCATCGGTCATGGTTATCGTCGTGTCAGTCGGTGACGCGGTGCAGGGCGCACAGCTTATTGCCATCGGGATCACGCAAATAAGCGAGGTACATTTTCATACCATTGCCCTCGCGGATGCCAGGCGCATCTTCAATCGCTTCGCCACCATTGTCGACACCGGCCTTATGCCATGCATCGGCTTGTTCAGGAGTCATCGCGAAGCCAATAGTGCAACCATTGCCATGCGTTGCAGGATTGCCATCAATCGGCGGCGTCACAAGGAACATTGATCCATTGAGCATGTAGATTAAACGGCCCTTAGGATCCTGCATGCCAGGCTTGCCGCCCATGGTGGCAAAGGTTGCGTCGTAGAATTTCTTTGAACGGGCAATATCATTGCTGCCGACCATCATATGACTATACATTATCTCTTCTCCCTTAGATTAAAACACCACCACGCTGCGGATGGATTCACCTGCATGCATTAGATCGAACGCTTTGTTGATCTCTTCGAGACCCATGACATGCGTAATCATCGGGTCAATCTCGATTTTGCCGGTCATGTACATATC
>NZ_JBIKPH010000008.1:0-38466 GCF_044357595.1 Sphingorhabdus sp.
ATGGCCAAGGTGATCCCGATGCCGAGCCCCGCACCCGCCTGATCCGGAATGTAAGCCCGCGCGCCTGCATTCCAGACCGCCTAACAATCGTCACTACAGGCGAGTTTTTCAACAGAATAGGCCCAATTGACGACGTCCAGAGCGCACCAAGAGAATCCCGAAAGCCATGATTTGTAAAGGTCATCGCAAATGGCCGAATTTGGGCCGAGAGCGGAAGGTCTGCTTTTGCCATTGTAGCTGAACACTGCAGACGTGCGTTTCAGTAACTCAGTAGCAACGTAGATAGAACTGTTTAGAGATCGCCAGCATATGTCGAGGAATAACAATCGCGGTTTCTGGATGCAAAATCAGACTCATCAGTATGCTATATTCTGTCAGAATAGTCTTAATTTATACGAAAATCTTGCGCTATTTTCCCGCCATCGAGAGGACAACCCCATTCTGGCGAGGCCTCGCCATTGATTTAAGGCTTACGGTGTCGCCAAGTCGTTCACTTAACATTCTTACGCGCCCTAGGATGATTTCGGCACCATTTCCTTCGGCCAGCGCTGGACTGCCGCGTACGCGACGTCCGTTATAAATGAGGCCGCTGTAATCAAGTTGGACAGGCCATAATTTTGCTTGCGTCACCCGGCCATTTTCAATTTGGAGGTCAGCAACTAAGGATTGCCATGCCTCGGGTCCGTAGGCGTCGTCTGCCTTTTCCGATTGAAATATAAATGAGGATAGTCCGTGGAACAGAGGCGCACCTTTGTAATACTCGATACCTTGTAATTCTGGCACACCATGGGCAACGAAAGTGCATGCCCCTGCATCAATGGCAGCTTTCGCTAAAGCGCGCTGCCATATAGGGGTATCAGACTTTTGTTTTTCCCAATGATGATTATGCAAGTACGCAATTACCGCTGCGCCGGTGCTCGCAGCAATACGAATGGCAGCGAGGTAACGCTCTACATCTGATGGTGTAAGCGCACCGTCAGGCCCGCGAGCGAGCTCATTGACGCCGGGACGCGTTATAGTTGCCGCAGATCCATCGCGGATCGCGCCTGACGCTGCAGCGACAAGCGCGACTGTTCCGCGTCCTTTCAGGAATGCAGGCCTACTTGCGGCAGCGAGATCCCGGCCGGTGCCCGCGAAACTTAGGCCGCGTTCATCTAAAGCTTGGATAGTCGACATAATCCCACCCGTGTTTAAATCCCATGCGTGATTGTTGGAGGTAGCAAAAAGGTTCACGCCCAACGAGGTCAAGCAGTCTATAACTGAGGGATCACCTACATGAAGCACTTCGCTATTGGCAGGGCGCGTAGATCTGCCAGCTAAAGGCCCGGATATCACGGTTTCTAGGTCAGTGAAGACGGCGTCCTGACCGCGTAGCAACTTGCGAAAAGTTGCGCCATGCTGCCAACCGATGGCGCGAATATCGGTCTTGATGAGCGATTGGCCTAGCAAAGAAATACGCACTGGGCGCTTCGATTTCATCGCCGATGCAGCGACGGGCAGAAAAGTCACTGATATACCTGCGCCCAAAAATTGGCGTCGAGAATGAGACATAATTGGCAAGGTCATTAGCACCTCCGTCACACCATCATACAAAAGCGAGCAAAAAAAATCGCAAGGTCATGCAAGTTTGTTATGACCATATTCCGTCGGGTCATAAGCTTTTTTATATTATGCCTCGCCGCTATTGCCTAATCGTGACCGTAAATGGGGAATATTCTATCATGAAATCTGATCGCTCAGCAAAAACGCGCCGTCCTTCAAAAATAATGATCGCAGCTGGTATCAGCCTGGCAGCGTTAGCGTGGCCAACTATGCTCTCGGCACAGACCGACGAGGCGCCCGCAGCTGAAGCCGAAGCAGTGGCCGAGGACATCATTGTTACAGGTTCGCGTATCAACAGAAGAGATGCAGACTCTGTTGGACCGGTGCTGACGCTTACTTCTGACGACATTGCTAAATCAGGGACGTCATCGGTAGGCGAGTTGCTGCAGAAACTTCCATCCGCGGGTGTCAGCCTCAATTCGAACGGTACGCAAGGAACCTCCTACGGCGCGAGCTCGATCAATCTCCGCTATCTCGGTGGTGGTGAAGGCAGCGGCAATCGGGTCCTTGTTCTGGTGGATGGACACCGTTGGGTAGATGGAGTTGGCCAACGCGGATTCCGTGACTTCGTCGACCTTAACACAATGCCACAGGGCATGATTGATGGCATCGAGGTGCTCAAAGATGGTGCTTCTGCTATCTACGGCGCCGACGCCATAGCGGGTGTCGTTAATATCAAAACTGTTCAGCCCTTTGATGGATTGCGGGGGTCTGTCCGTGCAGGCGTCACCAGCCACAATGACGGCGCTGAATTGTCGAGCGTACTTACAGGTGGCAAGACATGGGAACGAGCATCAATTGTTCTGTCCGGCAGCTATTTTAAATCACGGCCCATTCGTACAGATGCGCGCGCGCTAACAACATTGACTTTGGTTCCCCAGACTGCCCTTGGAACCAGCCCGAATGGGCTTTTCATATTGCCAGGTCTCTCCAACAACACGTATTTTGGAACGCCTTCCGGCTTTGCGAGCAGTGCAAGTCCTGCAGTTTACATCAACACTGCGATTGGGTCTGGAAATTTAGCAGATAACGCATTTCGCCCCGGTGCGTTGCCCGGCGATTTTTTCAACACGCAGGCTCAGGGCATTTATTCAACTGGTCCTTCCGAACGCTTCGGCATTTACGGAAAGTTCGATTATGAACTGACCGACGAAGTCGCCCTTCGGCTCGAGGGCATATACAACCGTCGCAAGTCCAGTCAGCTATTCTCACCGGTGCTGCTTGACGTTGGTGGAAGCGCGGGAACGGTTCGCGGATTTTCTATTCCTAACAATCAAGTATTTAATCCGTTTGGCACAACAAACGGTGTTCCAACGGCGAATGCTCTGGCCTTCGCGTCAAATAGTGCTTGGCGGATCCGTAAGGTAATGACTGACGTCGGCAACAGAAACAATTCGCAGGATGTTGAGACCGTGCGGCTATCGCTTGGCCTCGATGGTACTTTCATGATTGGTGCGGGTGAATGGCGCTGGGACGTTTTTGGTTCCTATTCGCGCAACAGCATCGATACCATGGCGGAAAATGGCATCAATTATGACAATCTGTTTTTAGGCCTTGGTTCACCTACAACCTGTGCAGCAACGTCTGGCTGCGTCCCCATAAACTTGTTCTCACCGATGACAGAAGCACAGGCGGCTTATGTTCGTTACACTACGCGCGAATATAACCGAACAGAACTTTACAACGCGGCTTTTAACGTCACCGGCAATCTGTTTGAGTTACCAGCCGGCCCATTAGCCTTGGCTGTCGGCTACGAATACCGCCAGAACCGCGGGTTCGATGCGCCAGATGCATTCGTCAATGCGCCATCACGTTTTTTGTCTTCGCAATACACGTCTACCACTTCGCAAACGCGGACGACCACTGTCGGAAGCTATGATCTGCACGAGGGATATGCAGAGTTGAATGTACCTTTGCTGCGTGATCAGCCCTTGGCTGAGAGTTTGGAGCTAAGCCTTGCTGGACGTTATTCCGACTATTCAACTGTCGGAAGCAAAGTGACGCTAAAGGCAGGTCTCGGGTATCGCCCAATTCAGGACATTTTGTTCAGGGGAACCTATTCACAAGGGTTCCGAGCACCCTCCATACTCGAGCTTTATCAAGGTGCCCGTCAAACCAGCTTTCAAGGTGCCGATCCGTGCAATGGCGGCGCTAGTGTGAATGCGTCACGACCCGGATGCGCAGGCGTCCCCGCAGGTTACAATCAAGCCAACTTCAACCTAAATGGCTTGATACCGGGCGTAATCAGCGGAAATACATCGCTTAAACCTGAAACTGCAGACACGTTCAGCGCAGGCGTTGCTATTTCGCCTGACAGCATACCCGGCCTGTCACTAACAGTAGATTATTATAAAATTGAGATTAGCAACGCCATCGCATCTCAATCAGCGACGCAAATCTTGCAGTTATGTGCTGCACGCGGGGACGTCTTTTGTGACCTTGTGCGTCGAGATACAGGCACGGGGGCGATCCTCGAATTGCTTCAGGGCGCACAGAATTTGAATTCGATCGAAACCGACGGCGTTGATGCGACGCTACGCTATGATTTCAATACCAACGCTGGCCGTATTTCGGCAGTTGTCGATGCGTCTTACCTAAACTCTTTCAAAACGACTGCGCCTGACCCAGCAGGAGGGGTACCCATCGTCGATGAGCGTGCAGGTAAAGGCGACGCACCGCGTTCGACCTATCCGCATTGGAAGGGCCAAACGTCGCTTGGCTGGACCGGCGATTCAGTCGATGCGACACTACGTGCGCGGTATATTGGATCTTCGTCAGATGCCGTAAATACGGTGAAGAACAGCAAGACCAAAGCTATAGTGTACACGGATTTCGAAATGGGCTTCGTCGTCGCCGACGATGCAGCACGCTTCACCATCGGTGTGAACAACGTCTTCGACAAGGCTCCGCCCGCCTCATATGCAAATGCGCCCATCAACTATGATATTTATACATATGATGCGCGCGGCCGGTTTATTTACGCGGGCTTCAACATAAAAATGTGAATGAGGTGATCCCGGCCGCAGCATGATAAGCTACGGCCGGGCGATCTCGCCGCTCGTATCAAGGTTATAGGATATTAGAAAAATGCCAGCGGACATCGGTGCACGCAGTTGGCTCAATAGGGTTGAGCGTTGGGGCAATGCCTTACCCGACCCCGTATTCATATTCCTTGGTCTGATTGCTACCCTGATGTGCGCGTCAGTTGCAGCAAGCTACGTGCAGTGGCAGGCTGTAAATCCATTAACCGGAGAATCTGTCGTCGCAAAAAGCCTTCTGTCCGCAGACAATATCCGAAAACTGCTCACAGAAATGCCGGACACGATGGCACATTTCCCACCATTAGGCTTAATTCTGGTTGTGATGTTAGGCGCTGCGGTAGCCGAGCGGTCTGGTCTGTTCGCTGCGCTTATGTCGCGCGCCATGCGCAACATACCGGTCCGATTTCTGAGCCCAGCTATCTTTTTGATTGGCCTGTTTTCACACCATGCAGCTGATGCAGCCTACGTCGTGCTTATTCCCTTATCAGCAATTATTTTTGCATCAGCAGGAAGGCACCCACTTGCCGGTATGGCAATCGCCTACGCCGGCATTTCGGGCGCCTTTGCAGCAAATCTCGTGCCGGGGCAATTTGACGTTTTGATGCTGGGAATTACCAAATCAGCAACAACACTGCTAGTACCCGATCACAGTTTGAATCCTCTTGGAAATTGGTGGTTTACCGCAGCGTTGGGGATAATCTTAGTGCCGATCGCATGGTTCGTAAACGACCGTATCGTTGAACCACGCCTTGGAACATGGACCGGTAATGCACCAGGGGAAGACAGAACACAGGTTGCTAATCCTGTCGCCGACCGCCGGGGCCTGATGTATGCCGGGTTGTTTGCCTTATGCTTGGCTGCCCTGTTCACCCTTTTGGTAACAATACCCAATTACGCGCCACTTTTGGATGCAACAGCCCGAGGACCTGCCCGGATGCAGCCGTTTTATGCTGCCCTCGTCGCAGGGTTCATGCTGCTGTTTTTTGGCAGCGGCTGGGTTTATGGCGCAACCGTAGGCACCGTCAAATCACACCGCGATGTTGTGCGAATGATGAGTGAAGGATTAGCAACACTCGCCCCATTTCTAGTGATCGCTTTTTTTGCAGCGCATTTTATTGCCATGTTCAGTTGGTCGAACCTGGGACCCGTCATAGCAATCAATGGTGCTAACTGGTTGCGCACCCTTGAGCTATCGACACCCATGCTACTGATCCTGTTGCTGTTGATGTCTTCAGTTTTTGACCTTTTGATCGGATCGGCGTCAGCAAAATGGACGGCGATGGCGCCGATTGTAGTGCCCATGCTTATGCTGCTCGGAATATCGCCGGAAATGACAACGGCTGCATATCGAATGGGCGACTCAATCTTCAACATCGTCACGCCAGTAGCCTCAAACTTCGTCCTTGTGATGGTTTTGGCGCAACGGTGGAACAAGGATTTTGGTGTTGGATCGCTCATCGCTTTGATGCTGCCTTTTTCAATGGCGATCGGCCTGGTTGGCTTGTGCCTCGTTGGTATCTGGACGGGCTTGGAATTGCCTGTAGGCCCAAGCGCGCCTTCAACCCTCCAGCTGGCACCGCGGTGAGCGATATCGTGAGCGTCACCATTTTATCAAATGTCATGGTCAAAATGCGAGATGGAACGCGCCTTGCAACCGATATCTATCTTCCTGACGCTGATCACACGAAGCCGACCTCGGTTCTTTTAGAACGAACGCCATATGACAAGCTGGGGACCAACCATTCTGACTTTAGCATTCGTGACCCCAGACCACTGTCAAAGCCCGAGATCGCAAAGAAGTTTGCGGAAAGAGGATATGCATTCATCCTCCAAGATTGCCGCGGCCGGTATCGGTCCGAAGGCGTTTTCCAGAAATATTTGTGCGAGGCCCAAGACGGAGCAGACACCATAGACTGGATCATCAAGCAGCCTTGGTGCAACGGTAAGGTTGGCACTTTGGGCTTATCATATGGCGCACATGTGCAGGCTGCGTTAGCAAGTTTAGATCCCAATGGCCTTCGCGCAATGTTCTTGGACTCAGGCGGTTTCTCAAGTGCATATCATAGCGGGATCCGACAGGGTGGTGCGTACGAACTAAAACAACTAACCTGGGCAATGAAGCACGCACTGCTCTCACCCGAATCTGATGCAGATCCTGCACGACGTAGTGCGCTGGAGAAGGCGGACATCCGAGATTGGCTTAGCGTGGAACGATGGCGCAAGGGGCATTCACCGATCAGTGCAGCGCCTGAATATGAAGATTTCATTTTGGAGCAGTGGAAAAACGAGACCTTTACGGACTTCTGGAAACAGAGCGGTATTTACGCGCGAGGGGCATATGACACATTCGCAGATGTACCCATGGTGCATATGTCGAGTTGGTATGACCCATATGCTTTGACAGCCATCGAGAACTTTACGGAATTGTCTGCACGCAAAGTGGGGCCAATCAAACTTATCATGGGTCCGTGGACACACGGCAAAAGGTCGGTGACTTTTGCAGGCGACGTCGATTTCGGAGAAGTCTCGACGTTTGATGCGCAATTTGGTGATTATGTCGCGCTGCGTGCAAAATGGTTTGATTTTCACCTTAATGCTGTGGGTAGCGAACCACTTCCGCATTCTGTGTACTTTTTCCAAATGGGTGGTGGATCAGGCTGTCGTTTGCCCAGCGGACGGCTCGACCATGGTGGCCGATGGCAGATCGCCGAAAGCTGGCCTTTGGCTGAAACGACTATACACTCCTTTTATATACAGCCAGATGCATCTTTGGCTGAAGCCTCGCCACTCCAGTCGCATCAGTTCACTTATATCAGCGACCCTTATGATCCGGTGCCGACTATCGGCGGGCCTATTGCTTCGGGTGCACCGGTTATGGAGGCAGGAGGCTTTGACCAGCGCGAAAGGCCTGATGTCTTCAAATCCAGCCCCCCTTTTCGTGCGCTGTCCGATCGGCCGGACATCTTGATATTTGAAACCGATGTCCTGACGGAAGACCTGAATGTCACAGGTCAGGTTGTTGCAGATTTGTTTGTCAGTTCGAGCGCAGTCGATACTGATTTCACGATCAAAGTCGTTGATGTGTATCCACCGAGCGACAGCTATCCCGAAGGCTATGCGCTCAACATTGCGCACGGCATCCTAAGAATGCGGTTTCGGGACTCTTTTGAACAGCCGGAACCGATGGAAATCGGCGCGGTTTACCAAATCAGCATTCCTTCTTTCCCAATGAGCAATGCGTTTTGTGCCGGCCATCGCCTTCGGATTGAGGTTGCGAGCAGTAATTTCCCGCATTTTGATATTAACCCCAATACCGACTGGCGTGTGGAGGGCTTAACGCCATGCATAGCGCATAACAGCGTGCATGTTGGCAAACTGCATCCATCCACTATCTACATTCCTGTAATCCCTGCTACTAGGTAGCAATGCGTAAACCGGTTAGATCTGAAGTTGGCCAAGCTGACAAAGAAGTAAGTTTTCGTTCGCTTCGTGTTTTTGCGGAAATCATGCACACCGGGTCGGCAACTGCAGCCGCCAAGCAGTTGTCTCTCTCCCAGCCTGCGGTCAGTAAGCTGATTTCACAGTTAGAGACCAAGGTTGGATTTGACCTTTTCTATCGAGACCGCGGCAAACTCGTTCCAACAGCGGATGGAACAAAGTTAATGCAAGAAGTCGACCTGACGTTGGCCAGCCTTGATCGCTTTAACAGTCTGGTGCGTGACATTGCGGGTTATTCAGCGGGAACAATACGTGTCGTTGCACCGCCCAGCTTTGCCGAAGGCGTGTTGCCCGACATTGTTTCACGTTTTCGTGATCGCTTCCCGGGCGTAGAGTTCAGCATTGATTCGCGAAGCGTCGGCACCGCGCGATCCATGATCGCTATGCGTTATGTAGATTGTGGATTCGTCAAATTGCCAACGGACGAGACCGATCTTGAGTTAGATGAGATAGTTACCAGCGGATCGCTGTGCGTTATGCGAGAGGATCATCCGCTTGCTAAATATGCCAGCATATCGCCCAATGACATAGGGCTTCACCCATTAATTCTTTTGGGGGCGGGGGGGTATTGGCGCGCGCAAGTTGACGCAGCGTTTGCTTCATATGGCTTAAAACCGGTCGTTGCCATAGAGACCCACACCCATGGTTCGGCATGCGCGCTTGCTGGGCGCGGAAACGGATTAGCTATCCTCAACGACTTGCTTGTCCGGCCCTATATTCAGGCCCCGTTAGTTACCAGACCCTTCATCCCTTCCATTACGCACACATATGCGTTTGCGGTGTCCAACGTAGCAAGGCCATCACGATTGACAGAAGAGTTTAAAAAGGAGGCTCTGTCTTTTTTTCTACAACGACCGCAAAACTCTTCGAGCGCGGAGGGTAAGTAAGCTCCCTTTGGTAGACCGAATGCATTCGCTTTCGGCGTCTTTACAATTGTGGGTGGGTGTAAGACAGCCACCAACGCTCCAGCTGAACGAGCTTTCGAAAAGTGCGGTAACGGTTTTGAATGCGGCTGGTAAAGATTTTTGATATTCCTACTTGCAGGTACAGTTTATTCAATGTCAGCTTTCAGCGGCATCTGGCGGGAGCTGGAATGACTTACATTGGGCGCAAAGCTGTCGGACCGCTCGCAGCCAAATTGCAGCCATTCGCTTCAACGCCGATTACGATCATTTTTATCAGGCGAACCGGAGTTATTTTTGCCAAGCTAGAGTAACAACCGATTAAGGACCTGCTTGCCAATGTTCTACATTCGTTCCAATTACAGAGTATGCAACGCAAACGATTCGCCATTATTACCTTTGACCCCGACCGCGTTGGGAAACTTAGCTGGCAAGGTGAAGGCAACTCGCTCGCGTGGATTGTCTGGCGGGGTTTATGCGGTTGGACCTATCCAAAGGAACGCGGGATTATCAATATTACCCTGATGGACCAACTACCCGCTAAGCCGCACCCGTCGGAGGATTTGTTGGAGTAGAAAGTTTGAACTGTTACCCAGTTTGTTACCCTGAGATTAACATGCCAAACTAAATCAACCCGTAAGGTATTGAAAAAATGGCTCCCCGGGAGGGATTCGAACCCCCGACCAATTGATTAACAGTCAACTGCTCTACCACTGAGCTACCAGGGAATAGCCCGATAAACTCGGGCAGAGGCGCGCGTATAGCAGCGCTTTTTTGCTTTTGGCAAGCGCCCATTGCCGGTTCAGACAATAAATTGTTCCATCGCAATGCGGTCATCAAGGGCGTGTTCGGGATCGAACAATAATGTAAGCGCGCGGCTGCGGTCCAAGGCTACTTCGATCTGGGCGATATCGCGGATTTCGCGTTGGTCCGCCACGGCGCTTACCGGCCTTTTGCTGGCCTCCAAGATATTAATCCGGATAACATAGCGATCCGGCAAAATGGCACCTTTCCAACGGCGGGGACGAAACGGGCTTATAGGCGTTAACGCCAGCAGCGAGGAATCAAGCGGCAATATAGGCCCGTTCGCCGATAGATTGTACGCGGTTGAACCAGCGGGCGTCGAAACCAAAATGCCGTCGCAGATCAGTTCGGGAATGACAGCCCTATCATTGACGGAGATTTCAAGCTTTGCCGCCTGACGCGTTTCGCGCAACAGAGACACCTCGTTAATGGCGGGTAAGGTAAACTTCTGTCCGCTGATTGTCGTAATCTCGTTCGTTAACGGTCGGACCGAAAAAGACTTGGCGCGCTGAAGCCGGCTCGGTAGATCTTGCAAGTCCCATCCGTTCATTAAAAAGCCGATGGTACCACGGTTCATGCCATAAGCAGGAATATCGCGCCGGACTTCCAGTAACTGGTGCAGCACCTGAAGCATGTGACCGTCACCACCAAGCACGATAACCGCGTCGGCGCTGTCGAGTGGCACGAAATCATGAACTCCGCGTAATAGCGCCTCTGCCTCGCGCGCTTGCGGGGTTGCCGATGAAATAATGGCAAGCTGCATAAATTGGGTCATCCACCTGTTGCGTTCATATGGCGTGCGAGCCGCAATCCGGGCTGCGCAAGCTGGCTTTCAAATTCATGACGTTGGGGTTTAAGACGCAATGCCGTCTGAAGCAAATGATCGACATCAGATGGCACGCCATCGCGCAGCGCCTTGCGAAGGTCGACGTGTAGTTCCGAGCCAAGGCACATGTAAATCTTACCATCGGTGGTGAGCCGGATGCGGTTGCAATGGTCGCAGAAATTGTGGCTCATAGGCGTAATAAGGCCAAGCCTAAGCCCCAAAGTATCTACGCGCCAGTAACGGGCCGGGCCAGCGCTTTTATGCGCCAAAGGATGAAAGTCATATAGTGCGCGAAGTGGTGCAGTAAAATCATCCAGCGCAACGTAGCGCTCTTCGCGTTCCAATACGCCGGCACCCAAAGGCATGGTTTCAATAAGCGTAAGATCCAAGCCATTTTCGGCACAAAAATCGGCCATTGGCAATAACGCGTCTTCGTTTTCGTTCTTAAGCGCGACCATGTTGATTTTGACGTCCAAGTCATGCGCCCGTGCGGCGTGGATGCCAGCCAACACACTTGCAAGGTCGCCACCACGGCTGATCTGAAGGAAAGCGTCGGGTTTCAGGGTGTCGAGGCTGACATTAATCCGTTTCATTCCGGCAGAAGCAAGCAATGGCGCAAATTGCTGTAATCGGCTGCCGTTTGTGGTCATCGTCAGCTCGTCAAGGTTCCCTGCCTTTACATGTTGCCCAAGCGCTTCGATCAAGACTTCAATATCACGCCGCACAAGTGGTTCTCCACCTGTAAGTCGTATTTTGCGGATGCCATGCGCGATGAAGCGCTCTACCAACTCCGTGATTTCATCATAAGTGAGGAGATCGCGATGCGGCAGAAAAGTCTGCTGTTCGGGCATGCAATAGGTACAACGGAAGTTGCACCGGTCAGTCACGGATATCCGTAAATAGTCGATATTGCGTCCAAAACCGTCGATCATTTGCGCGATGTAAGCGCAAAAGCCTTTCGGGCAAAGCTGAATTAATCGGTGCCACCGCATGAACCAGTGACAATATGGGCGTTGGGCGTCATGAACCTTAGGTGGGAGACGATTATTTGGTGCCTAACGCCGGCGGATAGCTTCGAAGCGCTGGCCCGCAACCTCGTTTAACTGGATTTGCGCGCCAGACTGGCGAGGCCGCGTGACAACTGCAAACAGCCGTTCAGACGCGCTATAGGGTTGCCCCAAATGCGGTTGATCACCAGCTTGCTATCAGGACGAAGCTTCGCCGTTTGGCCAAGCTTGTCGACATACGCCAGTAATCCCGTCACGTTGGGCGGTGTATCCTGATGGAAGCTGACCAATGTCCCGCGCGCGCCGACTTCGATTTTTGCGACCTGCGCGATGAGCGCATTTTGCTTGATTTGGATAAGTTTGAGCAGATTTTGCGTAGGTTCGGGGATCGGACCAAAGCGATCGGTCATCTCTGCGGCGAAGCCTTCGACGTCTTGACCTTCTTCGAGATCGTTTAAGCGGCGATACAGCGCCATGCGGACCGACAGGTCGGGGACATAATCCTCCGGAATAAGAATCGGTGCGTCGATGGTGATCTGCGGCGAGAAGCTGCCGCGCGGTTTGGCCAGACCTTGCGCGCCAGCGCGGGCCTCCAAGATCGCTTCTTCAAGCATCGATTGATATAATTCAAAGCCGACTTCTTTGATATGACCTGACTGTTCGTCGCCTACCAGATTGCCAGCGCCGCGAATGTCGAGATCATGGCTCGCGAGTTGGAAGCCCGCGCCCAGACTGTCGAGGTCGCCCAGCACCTTCAGGCGTTTCTCAGCTGTCTCGGTCAGGACCCGATTGGGTTCATGGGTGAGATAGGCATAAGCGCGGGTTTTCGACCGGCCTACGCGCCCGCGCAGCTGATATAATTGTGCCAAACCAAAGCGGTCTGCGCGATGAATGATCAAGGTGTTCGCGCTTGGGATGTCGAGACCGCTTTCGACGATGGTGGTCGACAACAGCACGTCATACCGCTTTTCGTAGAAAGCGCTCATGCGCTCTTCAACTTGGGTCGGCGACATTTGGCCGTGCGCGGTGACAAATTTCACTTCAGGTATTTCGGTACGCAGAAATTCTTCAATCTCGGTAAGGTCGGTAATGCGGGGCACGACGAAAAAGCTTTGCCCGCCGCGATAATGTTCGCGCAAGAGCGCCTCACGCAGCACGACTGGGTCCCAAGGCATGACATATGTGCGCACGGCGAGCCGGTCGACTGGCGGGGTTTGAATGACGGACAGTTCGCGTAAGCCCGACATCGCCATCTGCAACGTCCGCGGAATTGGCGTCGCGGTAAGTGTGAGCATGTGCACATCGGTTTTGAGCGCTTTTAGCTGTTCCTTGTGATTGACGCCAAACCGCTGTTCTTCGTCCACGATCACAAGGCCGAGCCTTTTGAACTGAAGCGATTTTGCCAGAACGGCGTGCGTGCCAATGACGATGTCGACCGTTCCGTCGGCCAATCCTTCGCGGGTTTTCGTGGCCTCTGCAGTTGGCACAAGCCGCGAAAGCCGTCCAAGCTGTAGCGGCAGGTCACGGAAACGTTCGGCAAAGTTCGAATAATGCTGCCGCGCCAATAATGTTGTCGGGGCAATGATCGCAACCTGAAGACCCGCCATGGCCGCTGCAAAGGCCGCGCGCATCGCGACTTCTGTCTTGCCGAATCCAACATCGCCGCACACCAAGCGATCCATTGGTTTGCCAGCCGACAAATCCTGAAGTACTTCTTCAATTACACGAAGCTGATCTTCTGTTTCCTCATAGGGGAAGCGGTCAACGAAGCTTGCATAAGCAGGGCCATCAACCTCGATAATCGAGCCTGCCCGCAAGGCACGTTCGGCGGCGGTCTTGAGCAATTCACCCGCGATGGCACGAATGCGTTCTTTAAGCTTCGATTTACGCCGCTGCCATGCTTCGCCGCCCAACTTATCAAGCGAGACATGCTCGCTGTCCGAACCATAGCGTGAGAGGACATCAATATTCTCGACGGGGACATATAATTTGTCACCGCCCGCATAGGTCAGGGCAACGCAGTCATGCGGGCTGTTGCCGACGGGGATGGAAATTAGCCCTTCATAGCGCCCGATACCATGGTCTTGGTGCACCACTAGGTCGCCTGGGGTCAGCGCCGCCAATTCGGCCAAGAAAGCATCAGCGGATTTGCGGCGTTTCTGGCGCCGAACCAACCGGTCGCCCAGCATGTCCTGCTCGCTCAGGACGACGAGGTCTGGCGTGGTATAGCCATGGTCAAGCGGGAGCACGACCATTGCGGTTTGCCCCGCCGCAACTCCCAAGGCCTGTTGCCAGCTATCGACCAGGATTATGGTTGGTGCCTTATGGTCCGCCAGCAGCCCCTTTAAGCGTTCCCGCGCGCCGACGGAGTAGCTGGCGATCACTGTCTTGGTTTTGGATGCGTGGAGTGACTTAAGATGGGCAGCTACGGCTTCATAGACGTTCGTTTTTTGCGCCCGCTCTGGCGCGAAGTCACGCGCTGCGCCAATGCCAAAATCGATGATGCTGGCTGAGTCTGGCTGCGCAAAGGGTGTTAAAAGATGCGCAGCGTTATCGGCAAATAATTGGTCGAGTTCATCGCCGCTTAAATACAGCATTTCAGGCGGCAAGGGGCGATAGCTGCCAGGTTCAGCCGCCTGCGCCTTTACGCGATTTTCGTGATAGTCGGTAATGGCATCGAGCCGTGACTGGCCTGCAGCAATCGCGCCGCTATCGCGGATTATCAGGGCATCTGCACCAACATGATCGAATATCGTCGCCATCCGCTCTTCGAACAAAGGCAACCAATGGTCCATGCCCGACAGTCGGCGGCCTTCGGAGACAGCTTGATAGAGGGGATCGCCCGTTGCGGTGACGCCAAAGCGTTCGCGATAGCCCGTGCGGAAGCGCTTAATAGCCTCCTCATCCATCAATGCTTCGACGGCGGGCAAGATATCAAAATGTTCAACCTGATCGATGCTGCGCTGGTCAGATGGGTTGAAACGGCGAATACTTTCAATTTCGTCGCCGAAGAAATCGAGGCGCAAGCCAACTTCGCTTCCCGCCGGAAAAAGGTCGACGATGCTGCCGCGGATGGCAAACTCACCCGCGTCGGCAACGGTATCTACACGGAAATAGCCATTGGATTGAAGTAAGGACGCAAGCCGTTCGCGGCTTATTTCGCGGCCGGCGGCCAAACGCTCGCCAGTCTGGCGAATGCGAAATGGCGTCACATATTTCTGGATCACCGCGCCAATGGTCGTGACGACCAGCTGCTTCTTTTTTGCGGGCTGCTGAAGCGCCTGCAACGTTGCCATGCGTTGTGAGGTTACGGCCACCGATGGCGACGCCCGGTCATACGGCAGGCAATCCCAACCTGGGAGAATCAATATCTCAAGTTCGGGCGCGAAAAAGGGTGTCGCGTCTGCTATCGCGCGCATGGCCGATTCATCCGGCGCAATATACAGCGTGCGTATTTTTGCCGCCCGTGTCAGGTCGGCCAACAACAAGGGCACAAAGCCGTTTGGCACCGACGCAAGCGTTAGTGCTTGGCGGCTGTTTATGATCCGCTGCAGGTCAATCATGACTTGTGCGTGCTAAGCCCTTCAGGGAGCGAAATGAAATCAAGCTGCATCATCAGATCCATCAATGGGCCAGCAAAGGCAGGGTCGGGTTCTGCTGTGCCCAGCGCCCATGCCATGATGTCGACATCCTGTTCATCAATCAGCCGCTCAAACCATTCAAACTGTTCTGGTCCCCATTCAGCCGAATGATGGTCGAAAAATCCACCAACCATGGCGTCAGCCTCACGCGTGCCACGGTGGTGCGCACGATAATGCAATTTACGACGATAGGGGTCAGCGTCCATATCATGCATCCTTTAAGCTTCTGGTGGAATATGAATTACGGGTTATAAGCGGCCCTAGTCATGCGCCCCGATATACTCAATCCGTTATTTGCAGAAGTAAGTGCCTTAAAAGGGGTAGGTCCTGGTCTTGCCAAGCCGTTGGAGCGGCTTGGGCTGGAGCGGGTGAAGGACATATTATATCATTTTCCCAATAGCTGGACCTATCGTAAGGCGGTCTCATGCTTGGATGTCGCCGATGTTGGCAATAACATCATCCTCACTGTCTCCGTCATGGATCATCGGGCTGGTAGCAGTCCGCGGGCACCCTTGCGGATTTTTGCCGCTGATTCAGGCGGCAATTATATCACGCTCACATTCTTCGGCCGAAATGGTGGCTGGGCGCGAAAACAGCTTCCCGTCGGCGAGCAACGCATCATTTCGGGCAAGCTGGACCGTTATGGTGACGAATTGCAGATGGTGCATCCTGACCATGTCGTAGCAATTGGCAGCGACGCCTCGCCGGGCCTTGCCGAGCCTATTTATCCGCTGTCCGATGGACTTACCAACAAACGTATGGGGCAATTGGCAGCGGCGTCGTTTCAGGACGTACCCGATCTCGCCGAATGGATTGAGCCGACGTTGCTATCCAGTCGTGGTTGGTCAGGATGGTCCGCATCTATCAACTTAGTGCACAACAAGGATGACCAAGGCGCGCGGGATAGGCTGGCTTATGATGAGCTATTCAGCAACCAACTTGCGATGCGGCTGATCCGCGCGGCGATGGACAAACGCACGGCCGTGCCGATACGTGGGGACGGCTCTTTGGTGTCAAAGCTGCAACTGCCGTTTGCGCTGACGGGCGCGCAGCAGCGTTCCATTGCTGAAATTGAGGGCGATCTGGCGCAGTCACGACCTATGCTGAGGTTGCTCCAGGGCGATGTTGGTGCGGGCAAGACGATGGTTGCGCTCATGGCGCTGCTGCGCGGTGTGGAAGCAGGCATGCAGTCTGCCATGTTAGCGCCCACCGAAATTCTCGCGCGGCAACATTATGCCAGCCTACAAAAACTGCTTTCAGGGCTCCCGATTAACATCGCAATCCTGACTGGGCGGGAAAAAGGCAGTTTGCGTGAGGCGACATTGATGGGGCTCGCGGATGGGTCCATCCATATACTTGTAGGCACCCATGCGATATTTCAGGAAGCTGTGACCTATAAGGCCCTTGCGGTGGCGGTCATTGATGAACAACATCGGTTTGGCGTGTCGCAGCGGTTGATGCTGTCACGCAAGGGCAGGGGCGTGCCACATTTGTTGGTAATGACCGCAACGCCGATTCCACGTAGCCTTGCGCTTGCGGCTTATGGCGAAATGGATAGCTCGATTTTGGATGAGCTTCCGCCCGGACGAACGCCAGTGGAAACCCGCGTAATGTCTCAAGACCGACTTGTCGAGTTGGTCGATGGCGTTGCGCGTCATCTCTCCGCAGGGAAACAAGCATTTTGGGTTTGCCCTTTGGTTGAGGAAAGCGACAAAAGCGATCTTGCCGCCGCCGAACAACGCGCGGAACAGCTTCGGTTGCGTTTTGGAGATCAGGTCGCATTGGTCCACGGACGGATGCGCGGGCCCGAGAAAGACGCTGTCATGGAACGCTTTGTTGCCGGCGAAACACGCTTGCTTGTCGCGACCACGGTTATCGAAGTGGGCGTAGATGTCCCCAATGCCAGCCTGATGGTGATTGAGGCGGCGGACCGGTTTGGCCTTGCGCAATTGCACCAGTTGCGCGGGAGGGTTGGCCGAGGGTCCGAAAAATCGGCCTGTATCCTAGTCCGCAGTCCACACATAGGCGAAACTGCGCGCGCGCGATTGGCGTTAATGCGTAAGACCAATGATGGTTTTCGAATCGCTGAGGAAGATTTAAAACTGCGCGGGGCCGGCGAATTGCTAGGTACACGACAGTCGGGCGAGAACCCCTTTCGCGTTGCGACGCCTGAACAAGTGCGCGCGCTGATTGGCGTTGCTGCCGATGACGCAAGGCTGTTGCTTGATCGTGATGGTGGTCTTGATGGGGCACGCGGCCAAGCGGCACGGATGGCATTATATCTATTTGAACGTGACGCAGGCGTCGCGACGCTGCGGGGCGGTTAGCCGGTTTTTGGACCAATCATATCCAGCAGCGCCAGAAAGTCGGGCAAGCGCAACACGCGTTCACACTGCAGCCCCACACGTTGTTCCACTGTCCACGTCACAAGTGCCTCAATCCGACCAATTACGGGTAACCTTAGTTCAACACGCTCCCCGCGCTGATAGCCGGGATTGCCATCGATCATAAAGCCATGTGCTGACACATTTACGATATGGCTCGTTTTTTCACCATGCTGCCGGCTCTCCGCAATCACCTTGTGGTTTGCACGATGACGAGCCTTGCTACGTAACTCCGCATCCGAATTTGGGGAGGCTTTCGCCATGGGTGGAACCCTCTTTGCTTGTTGATTGAAGCATCGGGTTAAGCCCAAGTTACGAATAAATAGTAAAGTTGCCGCGTGGGCAAGTCAGCGCCACTTAGATAAATTGTATTAAACCGTGTTTCTTCTTACCGGCCGAAATCTTAACGGGGGTAGCCTGCTGCGCGATCATGGCATCTTCGTCAGTCACGGCGTCTCCTTCGACGCGCGCACCGCCGCCCTGAATCATCCGGCGCGCCTCTTTTTTCGATGCAACAAAGTTCAATGCTACCAACGCGTCAATGACGGATATATCTCTGGATGCGTCAAAAGTAGGAAGGTCCCCGCCGCTTGCGCCCTCTTCGAATGTCTTACGCGCAGTCTCGGCGGCAAGTGCTGCAGCGTCGGTGCCCCGGCATAATTCTGTAGCCGCGTTGGCGAGGGCAATCTTCGCGGCGTTGATTTCCGAACCATCAAGCGCTTCCAGTCGTCCAATTTCGTCCATCGGCAGATCGGTAAACAAACGCAGGAAACGACCGACATCTCGGTCATCGGTGTTGCGCCAGAACTGCCAGTAATCATAATCGGGCAATTGTTCGCGGTTGAGCCATATCGCCCCAGAAACCGATTTGCCCATCTTGGAACCATCGGCCTTGGTAATGAGCGGTGTCGTCAGACCAAATACCTCCGCGCCATCCATTCTGCGGGCGAGTTCAATGCCGTTGATTATATTGCCCCACTGGTCCGAGCCGCCCATTTGCAGGCGTACCCCCATAGTCTTGCTAAGATGACGGAAGTCATATCCCTGCAATATCATGTAGTTGAACTCAAGGAAGGTCATGGGCTGTTCGCGGTCAAGCCGCAGCTTCACCGAATCGAAGGTGAGCATACGGTTAATCGTGAAATGCGTTCCGACCTGTTGCAGCAGTTCAATATATCCGAGTTGTCCAAGCCAATCATGATTGTTGACCATCACGGCGTCCGTTGGACCATCACCAAATGTCAGGAAACGTTCGAAAGCGGTGCGGATGGAAGAGATGTTCGACTCGATTGTCTCATCGGTGAGCATCTTGCGCACCTCGTCCTTGCCCGTGGGGTCACCGATCCGCGTTGTTCCACCGCCCATGACGACCACTGGCTTATGCCCTGCCTGTTGCAATCTGCGCAGCAGCATGATTGACACGAGATTGCCGACATGAAGCGATGGCGCGGTCGCGTCGAAGCCGATATAGGCTGGCACAATCTCTTTAGATGCCAATGCGTCAAGCGCTGTGGCATCCGTTGTCTGGTGAATGTAGCCACGTGCATCGAGCAGGCGAAGGAGATCGGAAGTATAAGCAGTCATAACGCGTCCGCGCCTAGCATGGAGTTTCGACATTGGCCAATATTTCGATGACCGAGGTTTCGTTGATGTGCCATCCGCAGTCCGATGCTGTTGGGATCGCAGCTATCGATGTCACTGCCACGCTTGGGCAAGGCGGAGAAATAAAATTGGTCTATCGCGTTACTGGCGCACTAGAGGCGTTAAAAATTGCAGATCGCGCAATACCAAATCGAGCCGACGGTTTATGGAAAAATACGTGTTTTGAATTATTTGTGGGAAATTCCGAAGATAAATCCTATCTTGAGTATAATTTTGCGCCCTCGGGCCAATGGGCGGCATATCAATTTTCAGGTTATCGTGCAGGAATGACTGAATTGGAAACACGTGCGCCAATCATGAGCATGGCGCAAAGCGTTGATGTTCTCACCGTTTTCGTGACGCTTTATGTGCCTTACACAGAGCGGCATGCCGACCTATGGGTAGGGATCAGCGCGGTCGTCGTCACCAAAAGCGGGGAAATTTCTTATTGGGCATTGGCGCATCCCGTTGGTAGCCCCGATTTTCATCATAAGGATTGCTTTGCCCTTAAACTGGAGGCACGAAGCGGCGCATGAAATTTGGAATTGATCGCCTTTTGGCTGAGCCTGAACTGCGTGCATCACTGAAGGGCAGGCGCGTTGCCTTGCTGGCGCACCCCGCTTCTGTAACCGCTGACCTGACCCATTCGTTGGATGCACTCGCTGCTCTGAGTGACGTCAATGTGACCGCCGCTTTTGGGCCGCAGCATGGTCTGCGCGGCGACAAGCAGGACAATATGATGGAATCGCCGGATTTTATGGATCCTGCTCACAACATCCCGGTATTCAGCCTCTATGGTGAAGTACGCCGCCCAACGGCTGAATCGATGGAGACCTTTGATGTCCTCTTGATTGACTTGCAGGACTTGGGGTGTCGGATTTATACCTTTATAACGACCCTTCTATACATGCTGGAGACTGCTGCAGAGCATGGAAAGACAGTTTGGGTACTTGACAGGCCAAATCCAGCTGGGCGCCCTGTAGAGGGCCTTACATTGCGTTCTGGATGGGAAAGTTTTGTCGGTGCAGGCCCCATACCTATGCGGCATGGCATGACGCTGGGTGAGCTTGGCCACTGGTTCATTGATCATTACCATATCGATGTGGATTACTGGGTGATTTCCATGGAGGGATATGCGCCGGATGCTGCGCCCGGTTTCGGTTGGCCAATTGACCGTTTATGGATTAACCCAAGCCCGAATGCGCCCAATATTAACATGGCGCGCGCTTATGCCGGCACTGTGCTGCTTGAAGGTACAACATTGTCCGAGGGCAGGGGTACCACGCGGTCGCTTGAGATATTTGGTGCACCAGACATCGACGCGCGGAAGGTTATCGCTGAAATGCAAAGCTTCGCGCCGCAGTGGCTCAAAGGTTGCCACTTGCGAGAAATCTGGTTTGAGCCGACGTTTCACAAGCATGTGCATCAGCTTTGCCATGGCGTCCATATTCATGCAGATGGCCCGAGCTATGATCATCAGGCGTTTCAGCCTTGGCGTTTGCAGACATTGGCGTTCAAGGCCATCCGCAGGCTGTACCCCGATTATGACTTATGGCGCGACTTTCCGTACGAATATGAAATCGGCAAGCTTGCGATTGATGTCATCAATGGCGGACCAGCGTTGCGTGAATGGGTCGATTCGCCCGACAGTACGCCCGATGAATTTGACGCCACGACGTCGGTCGATGAGCAAAGCTGGATCGAAGAACGCCGCCAATATCTGCTGTATTAATGGCCGTGTTTACGGCTTAGCTCGCGCATCGCGTCATCAAGCCCTTCAAGCGTCAGCGGATACATGCGGTCGTTCATCAGTTCTTTGATGATCTTCGTGGATTGCGAATATCCCCACTGCTTTTCAGGGACGGGGTTCAGCCAAACCGTTGCGGGGTAGGTACTGGTGATCCGGTTCATCCAGACCGCACCCGATTCTTCATTGAAATGTTCAACCGAACCGCCGGGATGGGTAATTTCATAAGGGCTCATTGATGCATCGCCCACCATTACGACCTTATAGTCATGCGGGAACTTATGGAGAAGGTCCCACATTTGCGTACGTTCGCTAAACCGGCGTTTATTGTCTTTCCAAACGCCCTCATAAGGGCAGTTGTGAAAATAGAAAAACTCTAGGTTTTTGAATTCACTCGTCGCTGCACTGAAGAGTTCTTCGCACAATTTGATGAACGGATCCATTGATCCGCCGACATCGAGCATCAGAACCAATTTAATGGCGTTGCGGCGCTCGGGTCGCATTTTGATATCTAGCCATCCTTGGCGGGCAGTCCCGTTAATCGTGCCATCAATGTCCAGTTCTTCCACTGCGCCATCGCGGGCAAAGCGGCGCAGACGGCGCATTGCTATTTTGATATTGCGCGTGCCCAATTCTTTCGTGTTGTCGAGATTTTGAAACTCGCGCTTGTCCCAAACTTTGACAGCGCGTTTATGTTTGGACTCGCCGCCAATCCGGACGCCTTCGGGATTGTACCCTGAATTGCCATAAGGCGATGTGCCACCCGTGCCGACCCATTTGTTGCCACCCTGATGGCGCTTTTCCTGTTCCTCAAGCCGCTTTTTAAGCGTCTCCATCAACTCGTCCCAGCTGCCCATCTTCTCTATCTTCGCCATTTCTTCGGGAGACAGATATTTTTCGGCGATAGCTTTTAACCAATCGGCAGGGACGTCGACGGGATTCTGTCCATATTCGGTGAATATGCCCTTAAAGACCTTTCCGAAAACCTGATCAAATCGGTCCAGCAAAGCCTCGTCTTTGACCAGGGTCGCGCGGGCGAGATAATAAAACTCTTCCGGGCTCTGGCCAATTACGTCGGCATCCAGCGCTGCCAGCAATGCCAGATGTTCTTTCAGCGACGCCGAGATACCCGCTGTCCGCAACTCTTCCATGAATGAAAAAAACACCGGCGGGCTCCTGTATAAAATGACCGATTAAGCGGTTATCGGTCTAGCGGCGCTGGCTGTTATGCGGCAATTGATAACCCCAGCGCAATCGAACGGATGCTAATTATTTGGACGGCGTGCCATGAATGCAAGGCGTTCGAATAGCATGATGTCCTGCTCGTTCTTAAGCAGCGCGCCATGCAGAGGCGGTATGGCCTTTGTTGGGTCTCGTGACTGAAGCACGTCCAATGGCATATCTTCATGCAGCAACAGCTTTAACCAGTCTAGCAACTCGCTGGTGCTTGGCTTTTTCTTGAGACCCGGAACGTCCCGCACCTCGTAAAAAATATCCATAGCTTTCGAAACGAGCATTTTTTGGATGCCTGGGAAATGGACATCGATTATCGCTTGCATGGTCGTGCGATCAGGGAATTTGATGTAATGAAAGAAACAACGACGCAGGAACGCGTCGGGCAGTTCCTTTTCGTTGTTTGACGTGATGATAACGATGGGCCGCTCAACCGCCTTTATGGTTTCCTGTGTTTCGTAAACGAAGAATTCCATGCGATCGAGTTCTTGCAACAAGTCGTTAGGAAATTCGATATCGGCTTTGTCGATCTCGTCGATCAACAACACGGGCAGCTGCGGCGCGGTGAATGCCTCCCACAACTTACCTTTTTTGATGTAGTTTTTGATATCGTGCACGCGCGCCTCGCCAAGTTGGCTATCGCGAAGACGCGCAACGGCGTCATATTCATAAAGGCCCTGATGCGCCTTTGTTGTGGATTTGATATTCCATTCGATGAGCGGCGTACCGAGCGCTTTCGCTATTTCATACGCCAAGACAGTTTTACCCGTTCCAGGCTCACCCTTAACCAACAAGGGCCGACGCAATGTTGTCGCAGCGTTCACGGCGACCTTTAAATCATCGGTAGCTACGTAATCATCAGTGCCTTGAAAGCGCATGGAGGTACCCCGTTAGTTAATCGAACAGTTAATGCGTTAAGTTGCCCGTTGTCGTTATGCAATAGGTTATAAAAAAATGCGCGCGATCCCATTATGCCACGTGCAACAAAACCGGGCCCAATCTTGCACGCAAGAAAGGGCCCGTATTTTCAATTTTGTCTGTTTGATTACTGGTCTAGGAAGCTGCGCATTTTGCGGCTGCGGCTTGGGTGCTTCAGCTTGCGCAAGGCCTTGGCTTCAATCTGGCGAATACGCTCGCGCGTCACGCTGAACTGTTGGCCAACTTCCTCAAGCGTATGGTCGGTATTCATTCCGATGCCAAAGCGCATGCGCAGCACGCGTTCTTCACGCGGCGTCAGCGATGCAAGAACGCGGGTGACAGTCTCTTTCAAATTGGCCTGGATCGCTGCATCTACCGGAATGACTGCGTTTTTATCTTCAATAAAGTCGCCCAAATGGCTGTCTTCTTCGTCACCAATTGGCGTTTCAAGGCTGATTGGCTCCTTGGCAATTTTCATCACCTTGCGCACTTTTTCCAGCGGCATAGAAAGCCGCTCGGCCATTTCTTCCGGAGTTGGCTCGCGGCCTTGTTCGTGCAGGAACTGGCGGCTCGTGCGCACAAGCTTGTTGATCGTTTCGATCATATGGACAGGAATACGAATGGTACGTGCTTGGTCAGCAATCGAACGGGTGATTGCCTGCCGGATCCACCATGTTGCGTATGTGCTGAATTTATAGCCTCGGCGATATTCAAATTTATCAACCGCCTTCATCAGGCCGATATTGCCTTCCTGAATGAGGTCAAGGAACTGAAGGCCGCGGTTGGTGTATTTTTTGGCGATGGAAATCACGAGGCGCAGATTGGCTTCAACCATTTCCTTTTTGGCGATACGCGCTTCACGTTCGCCCTTTTGCACCATGTTCACGATGCGGCGGAATTCGCCAAGCGACATGCCGGTATTGGCGGCGATGTCCGCTATCTCGCTGCGGACACGCTCAACACTCTCAGCCTCATTGGTGGCAAAGGCCGTCCATTTCTTGTCGATGTTCGACACATCTGTGAGCCAGTTTTCGTCAAGCTCATGGCCCATATAGCTATCAAGAAACGCTTTACGCGGTATCTTGTGACGCTCTGCCAAGCGCAGCATTTGGCCACCCAGGGCAGTCAGGCGGCGATTGAACGAATATAGTTGGTCTACCAGATACTCGATCTTGTTCGCATGGAATTGAACACTTTCGACTTCGGCAGTTAATTCTTCACGTAATTTGTGATACTTATTTTCCGAGGCCGTGGAAAAATCTTCGCCTGCGTTCAACGCGCGCATTCGTTCAAGCTGAATGTTGGAAAATTTCTTGAACAATGATGTGATCTTGGCAAACCGCTCAAGCGCGGCGGGCTTCAAAGCCTCTTCCATCTGCGCTAGGCTGAGGGTGTTGTCCTCTTCTTCTTCCTCCACAGGGCGCGAACGCCGCTCCGTCATATCATCATCTTCGTCGCTTGCCGCTGCGGGTTCGTCTTCGACTTCTTCTTCCTCTTTATAGGAGGGGCCAGCAGTCTTCTCGCTGATTTCACCGTCGCCTTCTTCTTCACCGTCTTCGGTGAGTGATTCAGGCGCAGGCTCCTTCGAGAGCATGGCGTCGAGATCGAGGATTTCGCGCAATTGCATTTCGCCGTCGTTGAGCGCATTTGACCAATCAATGATCGCGTGGAACGTGATCGGGCTTTCGCATAGGCCCAAGATCATGGTGTCGCGCCCGGACTCGATCCGCTTTGCAATGGCAATTTCGCCCTCGCGCGATAACAATTCAACCGCGCCCATTTCGCGCAGATACATGCGGACGGGGTCGTCGGTGCGTTCACCGGTACCTGTTTTCTTGATCGTGTTCGTCAGCGAGCGGGGATCATTTTCGGAAATATTGTCGATGGTTTCGACTTCTTCCTCTTGCTCCTCCTCACCATCTTCACCGGCTTCGTCATTCTCAACGATTTGAACGCCCATGTCGTTAATCGCCGACATGACGTCTTCAATCTGTTCTGACGACATCTGATCCTGCGGAAGCGCCGCATTCAGCTCGTCATAGGTAAGGAAGCCCCGGCGCTTCGCCTTAGCGAGCAGCTTTTTGACATTCGCATCATTTAGGTCAATCAGCGGTGCATCACCGTTTTCGACGATATCTTCTTCGTTTTCATTTGCGCGACTTGCCAAAATAATTCCCCGTTAAACTTACAAACTGTCCACATCACGCCGAAAGAACTCGATGATGCGGTCGTCAAATACCTTTTTTTCGTGGCGCAACCTTTGCTGTTCGGCAAAAGTCTCGTCCGTCATTTCTAAACTCGCCAAATATGTGGCGCGTTCCAATGCTTCTTCCAGCGCAGGACGCTGCTTCATCAGCCGAATTGCTTCACCCAAATCTTTTGAAGCGTTGGACAAACCGTCGCTTCCTCCAATCAACTCTTCGCGGTTAAAGGCAAATACCGTGCCGTTGCTGTGCAGGAGAGTTGAAGCGACATTATACAACTTCTCGTCCAATATGGTAATTAACCCGTCTGTATCAAGCGATTCTTTGGTAAAAGATTCATTGAGCATAACGTTTAGCAATGCCGCGTGATTCGCGTCGGGCGGAATGAAGTCGCTAAGTGCCTCATGATGTTGTCGGATGAGCGCTGGATGGCGCAGCAGCGCGCCGAGTACACCCTGAATAAGAAAGTCAGATCCCTTGGCATTGAAGCTTTTGGTTTCGGCGCCAGGCGGCAAGATCTGGGGTTTACGCCAGTCACGGTTCTGCCCACGCACAAACGGCCCTGAGCGCGCAGGTAGCGTTGTTCGACGTTGCGCGAACAGATTATCAAACCGTTCGCGAAAGGCATCGGCGTAATGGCGGCGGATTTCGCCATCAGCGATGGTTGCTGTCTGCGCACCAAGGCGCTGTTTAAGCCCCGCACGGTCCTCTGGCGTGTCTAGCGGGCCCGAGTTGACCTCAGCCCTCCACAATCTCTCCACGAGCGGCTGAGAGGCTTCTAGAAGCTTTGTAAGGGCCGTGGCGCCGGATGACTTCACAAAATCGTCCGGGTCCTGTCCCTCAGGCAGGGTCACAAACTGCAAGCTGTGGCCTGGCTTTAACAGTGGTAGCGCCCGCAAAGCTGCCCGCATGGAGGCTTTCTGACCAGCGGGGTCACCGTCAAAGCATAATAATGGCTTTTCCGTCATCCGCCACAGCATCTGGATCTGCTGCTCTGTAAGTGCAGTGCCAAGCGGCGCTACGGTGTCGGCAAAGCCGGCCTGCGCCAATGCAATGACGTCCATATAGCCTTCAACCACAATCACGCGCCCCGTTTGCCGCGAAGCTGGAGAACATTTGTCCAGATTGTACAGCGTACGGCCCTTGTCGAACAAAGGCGTGTCTGGCGAGTTGAGATATTTCGGCTCCCCTTCGCCCAAAATACGGCCACCAAAGGCGATCACGCGGCCACGTGGGTCACGGATTGGGATCATCAACCGGCCACGAAACCGGTCGTACGGGGCTTTCTCCTCCACCGAGATGAGCAACCCTGCCTCAATCAACATGGGGTCGCCAAATTGTTTAAGCGCGGTCTTCAGGCCGGCGCGATTGTCAGGGGCAAGACCAAAACCAAAATCGCGGATCGTCTGCTCTGTAAAACCTCGCTGTTTCAGGTAACCACGCGCGGCAGCACCTTCCACGCCAAGCAATTGCGTCACAAACCACGCCTGCGCTGCCGTCATAACATCATACAGGCTGTTTGCCTTCTCCGCCCTCATTGCAGCTTGCGGGTCAGGGGCAGGGACATCCATTCCGGCTTCGGCTGCCAATTCCTTGATTGCGTCCATGAACGAAAGGCCGCGCTGGTCGGTCATCCAACGGATGGCATCGCCATGGGCGGAGCAGCCGAAGCAGTGGTAGAAGCCTTTTTCGTCGTTGATCGTGAAGCTGGGCGACTTCTCATTATGGAACGGACAGCAGGCCTTGTACTCGCGCCCCGCCTTAGTCACCTTTACGGTGCGTCCGATCAGCGCAGAAAGCGTCGTTCGCGAACGCAACTCATCAAGCCATTGTGGGGTAAGAGACACCTATCGCGGTCCTGTAATGTCTGCCCCAAATATCAACTCAAGGCCGCTTTCACCAGCCCACTGGCCTTGCTCATGTCGAGTTGCGGACCATGGCGCTCTTTCAGCGTCGCCATCACGCGGCCCATGTCTTTCAGGTTCTCTGCGCCAAGTTCCGTCTTGATGCCCTCAATCGCGGCGCTGGTTTCCGCGTCGCTTAACTGCGCCGGCAGGAAATCTTCGATGATCGCAAGTTCAGCCGCCTCAACCGCCGCCAGCTCTGCGCGGCCGCCCTGCTCATAAAGCGCGATTGATTCGCGGCGCTGCTTGATCATTTTTTGCATGACCTCAACCACCATCGCGTCGTCATCGGGCAATTGCGATGCCGTGCGCAATTCAATGTCACGGTCTTTGATCTTGGCCAGGATAAGGCGCACGGCGGCCAGCCGGTCTTTCTCGCCTGCCTTCATGGCAGTGATCTGGGCGGCTTTTATGGTGTCACGAATCATGTTAGTTTCCGAATTTTGATGGAGGATGCTGTTAGACCAACATCCAGATTCCGTCACCCGGAACTTGGTTAAGGGTCTTAATCCGGTTTCATCCACAGTTAAGATGCCGAAACGCGTTCAAGTTGGCGAGATTGGCATTGACGCTGGTGCCGACCATCTCTAGGCGCGGTGCCTTAGCGACATTGCTGTAAACTGTTTATCAGGAGCGACCCCATCATGGCCGACCCCAACTCTTCGCGCGCGCCTTCTGGAGCGACGGGGGTATTGGTTCTGGCGTCCGGGGAAGTTGTCTGGGGCAGGGGCTTTGGCGCAGAGGGTCAGGCGGTGGGCGAAGTATGCTTCAACACCGCGATGACCGGATATCAGGAAGTGATGACGGACCCCTCTTATGCTGGGCAAATCATCAACTTCACCTTTCCCCATATCGGCAATGTTGGCACGAACCCAGAGGATGTTGAGGCGCTAAACCCCCATGCCTTGGGCGCGATTGTCCGGCAAGATGTGACCGACCCATCAAATTTCCGCAGTACGCAGCATTTTGACGCATGGATGAAGGCCAATGGTCGCATCGGCATATCGGGCATCGACACCCGCGCGCTGACTCGGCTTATCCGCGTTGCTGGTGCGCCAAATGCGGTAATCGCGTACTCCGCCAGCGGTGATTTCGATGTGCCGGCCATGTTGGCCCGGGCGAAGGCCTGGGCTGGGTTGGAAGGCATGGACCTTGCGAAGGATGTGACGACGTTGCAGACTTATGGCTGGGATCAAGGGCTTTGGAAGTTGGGTGCTGGTTATGCAGCGCCAGCCAAGGGACGCAAAAAGGTCGTCGCCATCGACTATGGT
Organism: Sphingorhabdus sp.; assembly: GCF_044357595.1. Classification (GTDB taxonomy): domain Bacteria; phylum Pseudomonadota; class Alphaproteobacteria; order Sphingomonadales; family Sphingomonadaceae; genus Sphingorhabdus_B. The sequence goes on from NZ_JBIKPH010000008.1 coordinate 28,624, forward strand.
ATCAAGCACAATATCCTACGCAATCTGGTGGATGTAGGCTGCGATGTAACCATCGTTTCTGCCACAGCGACGTTTGAGGAAATCATGGGCCACGCGCCCGACGGCCTGTTCCTGTCGAACGGCCCGGGCGATCCGGCAGCGACGGGTGTGTATGCCGTGCCCGTGATCAAACAGTGGCTTGAAACCCAAAAGCCGTTGTTCGGTATTTGCTTGGGGCACCAGATGCTTGGCCTTGCCGTCGGCGCAAAGACCGAAAAGATGCATCAGGGCCATCGCGGCGCAAACCATCCGGTCAAACGCCTAAGCGACGGCACGGTTGAGATCACCAGCATGAACCATGGCTTTGCGGTAGACGCAGCAACCTTGCCAGCCAATGCCAAGGCAACGCATATCAGCCTGTTCGACGGCAGCAATTGCGGCTTCGAACTTGCCGACCAACCAGCGTTTAGTGTGCAATATCACCCCGAAGCCTCACCCGGCCCGCAGGATAGCCATTATCTGTTCGTGAAATTTGCGGGGATGATGGGATGAGGCGCATGATGCATGATCCGTTTTTAATGATCCGCGCGACGATCTTCTCCACGCCTCGTTACAGCCATGATCAGGCGACCAGGGTTTTTGGAAATATGAGTTAAAATGCCCAAACGTACTGACATAAAATCGATCCTTATAATCGGCGCCGGCCCTATCATTATCGGGCAGGCGTGCGAGTTTGACTATTCCGGGACGCAGGCGTGTAAGGCGTTGCGCGAAGAGGGCTATCGCATCATCCTCGTCAACTCCAATCCGGCGACGATCATGACCGATCCGGATATGGCCGACGCGACTTATGTTGAGCCGATCACCCCCGAAATCGTTGCCAAGATTATCGAAAAAGAACGCCCCGACGCAGTGTTGCCGACGATGGGCGGGCAGACCGCGCTGAACGTTGCCTTGGCGTTGTTCAACGATGGCACGCTGGCGAAATATGGTGTCGAAATGATTGGTGCCGATGCCGAAGCCATCGACAAGGCCGAAGACCGGATCAAGTTCCGCGACGCCATGACTAAAATTGGTCTGGAATCGGCGCGGTCGGGTATCGCGCATTCGCTGGAAGAGGCGCTTCAGGTTCTGGAACGCACAGGACTACCTTCGATCATCCGCCCAAGCTTCACCATGGGCGGCACAGGCGGCGGCATTGCGTATAATCGCGACGAATTTATCAAGATCGTCACGGGCGGGCTTGATGCATCGCCGACGACCGAAGTGTTGATTGAAGAATCGCTGCTCGGTTGGAAAGAATATGAGATGGAAGTCGTGCGCGACCGCGCGGACAACGCCATCATCATCTGCTCGATTGAAAATATTGACCCGATGGGCGTGCATACCGGCGATTCCATCACTGTCGCGCCAGCGCTGACGCTGACGGACAAAGAATATCAGATCATGCGCAATGCCAGCATAGCTTGCTTGCGTGAAATCGGCGTGGAAACAGGTGGCTCCAACGTACAGTTTGCGGTCAATCCCGCCGATGGCCGCCTGATCGTGATCGAAATGAACCCGCGCGTTTCGCGGTCGTCCGCGCTTGCGTCAAAGGCGACGGGTTTCCCGATTGCCAAGGTCGCGGCGAAACTGGCGGTTGGTTATACGCTCGACGAGATTATCAACGACATCACGGGCGCGACGCCCGCATCGTTTGAACCGACGATTGATTATGTCGTAACCAAAATCCCGCGTTTTGCCTTTGAAAAATTCAAGGGTGCCGAGCCGCTTCTGCACACGGCCATGAAGTCTGTGGGCGAAGTGATGGCGATTGGTCGCAACATCTATGAAAGCATGCAAAAGGCGCTGCGTGGTCTGGAAACGGGTCTGTCAGGGTTCAACTATATCGACGCGCTCAAGGGCGCTTCCAAGGATGAACTGTCTGCGGAACTAAGCCGCGCGACGCCTGACCGTTTGCTGGTCGCGGCACAAGCGCTGCGTGAGGGCATGAGCGTAGCTGAGATCCACGCAATTGCGAAGTTTGACCCGTGGTTCCTCGAACGGCTTGAGGAAATCATTGCCGCCGAGAATGATGTTAAGAACAACGGCCTGCCCAATACGGCGGAAGCGCTGCGTCGCCTGAAAGCCATGGGCTTTTCAGACAAGCGTCTGGCTTATCTGGCGGTGGAATCGGTCAATGTGCGTCCGGGGATGGAAACCGCAATCCGCCGTGGTTCGGGCATTGCTATGCAAGCCGCTCGCGCGATGGCGGGTGCTGTCACTGAAATTGAAGTGCGTGCGCTACGTCATAAACTCGGCGTGCGACCGGTGTTCAAGCGCATTGACACATGCGCAACTGAATTTGAGGCAAAAACGCCATATATGTATTCGACGTATGAAGCGCCAAGCTTTGGCGTGCCAGAATGCGAGAGCGCGCCTACGGATCGCGAAAAAATCGTGATTTTGGGTGGTGGTCCGAACCGGATCGGGCAGGGAATTGAATTCGACTATTGCTGCGTCCACGCATGCTTTGCATTGGCAGATGCAGGTTATGAGACGATCATGGTCAACTGTAACCCGGAAACCGTGTCGACGGATTATGATACGTCGGATCGCCTGTATTTCGAACCGCTGACGGCCGAAGACGTGCTTGAAATCCTGCATGTGGAGCAACAAAATGGCACGTTGAAGGGCGTCATCGTTCAGTTTGGCGGGCAAACGCCTTTGAACTTGGCCAAGGCACTTGAGGCGTCGGGTATACCGATATTGGGTACATCACCCGACGCTATCGATTTGGCTGAAGACCGCGAGCGTTTTGCCGCGCTGATCAACAAGCTGAAGCTTAAACAGCCAGAAAACGGTATTGCGCGTAGCCGCGATGAAGCCATCAAAGTTGCTGACACTATCGGCTATCCTGTATTGATGCGGCCATCCTACGTGCTTGGCGGCCGCGCGATGGAAATCGTCGATACGCAGGCGCAGCTTGAAAACTACATCCAGACGGCGGTGATCGTCTCGGGCGATTCGCCAGTCCTCATCGATAGCTATTTACGTGACGCCATTGAGGTTGATGTGGATGCCTTGTGCGACGGTGACGAGGTTGTTGTCGCTGGTATCTTGCAGCATATCGAGGAAGCAGGCGTGCACAGCGGCGATTCTGCGTGCACCATTCCGCCTTACAGTCTGCAGGCGGACATAATTGCCGAAATTCGCCGGCAAACTGAATTGCTTGCGGTGAACTTGCATGTGCGCGGCCTGATGAATATCCAGTTTGCGGTCAAGGATAATGAGGTTTACCTGATTGAGGTCAATCCGCGTGCCAGCCGTACGGTGCCATTCGTGGCAAAGGCAATCGGCGCGCCAATCGCCAAGATTGCCGCCCGCGTCATGGCAGGCGAGAAGCTAAAGGATTTGCCGCCGATCAATCTCGATATCGATTATATCGCAGTGAAAGAGGCTGTATTCCCGTTTGACCGCTTCCCCGGGGTTGACCCAGTGCTTTCGCCAGAAATGAAGTCTACCGGGGAAGTCATGGGCATTGACCGTGATTTTGCGACCGCCTTTGCCAAGTCGCAAATCGGTGCGCGGATGCCGCCACCGATGAGCGGGAAGTTGTTTGTTTCAGTCAAAGACACAGACAAGCCGGTTATCGTCCCTGCGGTCCGTCAAGCGATTGCGTGCGGTTTTACCGTTTGTGCGACCGGCGGCACGGCAGACTATCTGTTGGCGCAGGGCATAGAGGTTGAGCGCGTCAACAAGGTCGCACAGGGTCGTCCGCACATTGTCGACAAGATCAAGGATGGCGAAATTCAACTTATCTTTAACACAACTGAGGGTTGGCAGAGCCTGAAGGACAGCGAAGAAATTCGCCGTTCCGCGCTGGTGGGCAAGGTTTCGCAATATACTACCGCTGCGGGCAGTGTAGCCGTTGCACAGGCTATTGCCGCGCTGCAACAACGGCAACTTGAAGTTCGGCCACTTCAAGACTATTACTAACACGAGCAGTATCTTTCCCCAACAATTGAACTGCATATCGGATGGATGGTCATCATTCATCCGGTGGGGACGTTTTTGTGACGAAGGGTTTTAGCCTGATGGCGAGTTTTGAGAAATATCCGATGTTGGCCGAAGGCTACGAAAAGCTGACGACCGACCTGAAGCGCCTTCGTGACGAGCGTCCGATGATTGTGGAAGCAATCGAGGAAGCACGCGCCCATGGCGATTTGTCGGAAAATGCCGAATATCATGCTGCCAAGGAACGCCAGGGTCAGGTTGAGGCCTCTATTTCCGAGATCGAGGACAAGATCGGTCGTGCGCAGATCATTGATCCTTCAACATTGTCTGGGGACAAAATCGTCTTCGGTGCAACTGTCAGTTTGATGGACGAAAATGACAAGCCAGTCCGCTACCAACTGGTCGGTGAAACCGAAGCAGATGCAAAAGCGGGCCGTATCTCCTACAATTCGCCATTGGGGCGCGCGCTGATTGGACGTATTGTCGAGGACGAAATCGAGGTTACGGTGCCGTCTGGCGACAAATATTACCTCGTTTCTAAAATCGAGTTTATCTGATCATGCGCTTCTGTATGCAGCGCTGAGTGGCCTGATATGCAGTTTCCGCGTGGCCCCGTTACAAATAAATTGGTCATCATCAATCTGGCGATAGCGGCTGTTTTGCTGGTCCCATCTTGGTGGAATTATGCGGTGATGGCGGGAGGATTTTTCCCCATCCGCTTTAGCAACGTTGCTGTGGTGTTTCCGGACACCGGTTTTTTGGTTCCAACATATTTGACGCCGTTGTCGGCAGCTTTTCTGCACGGAGGCATAGCGCATGTGTTGATGAACATGTTGACGCTGCTGCTGATTGGAAAAATGGTGGAGCGCGTTTTGGGCGGCGGGCTATACCTGTCCCTGTATTTCTTGTCTGCCTACGCTGCCTCCGCAACAGAATGGCTGGCGTCTTTTATGGCATGGCCGTTGTCCATCGACATGAGTTCACCAGCCATTGGTGCAAGCGGAGCCATATCCGGCATTATTGGAGCTTATGCACTGTTGTTTCCCAGCAACAAGCCGAAGGCATGGGGACCGATTCCGGCCGCTTATGCGCGGCCTTTCCATCTCACTTTAGGGTGGGTAGGTCTAAATCTAGCTTTGGGGTTTGTCGGCCCTGGAATTGGTGTCGCCATTGCAATCTGGTCGCACATTGGTGGTTTTGTAGCCGGATTGCTTCTGGCGCGACCAATGTTGTTGTGGCGATACCGAAGCGCGTAATCAAGCGACCCTAGTTTAGTCAGCCTTCCGGCTGCAAAAGCTTATGCAAGTGCACGACTACATATTTCATTTCGGCATCATCAACTGTTCGCTGGGCCGCGCCCTTCCATGCCTCCTCGGCACTGGCATAATCCGGGAACATGCCAACGATATCCAAATTTTCGAGGTCAGTAAATTTCAATGTCTGTGGGTTTTTAACGCGGCCACCAAAAACTAGATGCAATTTCGTATCGTTCAAAAAACTATCCTTAATTCTTTTCCTTGGCCGCTTCGGTGGCGGCTTGACCAGCGGCCCTTAACGCAAGAGCAGCCTTGCTAACAAACTCTTTGAATTGCGCACGCACCGCATCGCCGTTGAGGCCGAGCGTGTCGACGTGGCTCATGCCCGCCAACTTTGCAGCTTCTGCTATTTTACGGGTCTTCTTGTTAAGCTTTTTGCCAGTCTTGCCCAAAATTTTTGTCTCGCGTTCCGTGCGCGGAAGAAGCGCGCCGACGATAGCACCAATGGCAATCCCACCTATTATCATCGCAAGCGGGTTCTTGTCGATACCTTCGCTTGTCTTTGTCTTCGCCTGGCGTGCGATAACCTTAGACTGCTCAACGCTTGAGATCGCGGTATCTTTACCTTTTTCAAAAGCTGCCGATGCTTTTTTACGCGCCGCGACACTTGACTGCGTGGTTCTTGCCTTCGCGCTATCCGCTGCGGATTTGATGCTGTCGCCAATCTTGCTCATATATCGTTCCTATATTAATCGCTGTTGGGCTTTTTGATTTTACTTTTCCGCAGGCTAGAAATCCAACGGGAAATCGGACGGCGCGCCGCAAACAACAATGCGCCCACTCCGACTATACCGATTATGGGCGCATTATGTTTCGCAATTTGAACTGTTTCGCCTGCAACCTGTTTCGCTTGTGTCGTTTTACGTTCAACGAGACGCGCGAGCTGATTTCGTGGATTGAGAATATCACGCGTCACAGCTAAGCTGTCGTTGAACTTGCGCCGCAAATAACGCCTTTCGGCATTTGATAAAATGACACTTTCACGGTCCGTAAAGTCCGGCTCTTCAGGTAAGATCGTCGACATTTTTCTGTATCTCCGGAAAGTAAACTTTCCGCATCCATTTTCGAGCCATTGTACCGAAAATGAGGCCAATGATTACAAAGCTGATCGTTACGAGCAAGGTAGCCCCTAATGGTCCAATCAGCGGGGATAATGTTAGCACCAGGCCAAGAACAAGTGCGATAGAGGCACCGCCGAATGCGAATGCTGCGATGGCTCCATAACGGAACGACCAGCTTAACACATGTCGGCTATAATCAAGCCGTGAACGATGATAGCGCATCTCTGCCTTAACCATTGCGCGCAGATCCTCCATTACCAACGTAACCTGCTCGCTGGCGGTTGGTTCAATAGGCGGCTCAATGTCTTCTGCCGCATCATATTTGGGATCATCTGTCTTCATTGGACCCGCTTATCAATCATTGGCGGCATTTTGCAATGCCGCCCGTGTTTAAGATTTACGCGTCTTTCCCGCCCGAACGCACAAGCCGAGCCAGAACAAAGCCAATAGCGGCAGCAGCACCTATGGCGATAGCTGGGCTTTTACGAACGAAATGCCGAGCATCTTCCGCAAGCGCGTCAACATCTTTGGCATCCATCTTGCCGGCAAAGCCCTCAACCATATCGGCGGCGCTTCGCGCATAGTCGCCATATTGCTTCCCGACATTATCATCGATGGTGCCCGCGCTGTCGCGGATAAGCTTGCTGATGCTGTCAACAGCTTCGGTGGCGCGATCCTTGCCCTTCGTGGCGGCTGCACGGACGCTGTCGGTTGCCTGCGCTTTGAAATCATCCATGCCCGATTTGACCTTCGATTTGACGTTCCCAGCCTCACCCTTGGGAGGTTGTGTTTTTGCCACAGCCTTTGGTGTTGCAGCGGTCGCCGACTTTGCTGTAGTTTTAACAGCAGGCTTGGCAGTTGCTGGCTTGCTTGCCGAATTCTTTGCTGGCGCTGGTTTGGCGACAGCTTTGGGTTTTTGGGTTTCGGCCATAAAAATGACTCCTTTGTAACATGGGGTGGCTAAAGCTTATGTCTTGCTACAACTGATATTTGTATTGCGGGTGCCTTAGACAACTATAGCACCGCAAATTTAGTTTTAAAATCGATATGTCGGTGCATCGTTGCCAAATCCTAAACACAAGGATAGACGCGCTGGAATATCCTTACACATGCGCAATCGGACTTTTTTTTATGACTGCAATTCTCGACATTCATGCACGCCAAATTCTCGACAGCCGGGGTAACCCGACCGTTGAAGTTGATGTTTTGTTGGAGGATGGCAGCTTTGGCCGTGCGGCAGTACCTTCAGGTGCATCGACTGGCGCTTATGAAGCCATGGAAAAACGCGATGGCGACGCGTCCAGATATATGGGTAAGGGCGTGCTTCAGGCTGTTGAAGCGGTGAATGGTCCGATCTTTGAAGCTTTGGTTGAGCTTGACGCCGAAGAGCAAGAAAATATCGATGCGGTGATGATCAATCTTGATGGCACCGACAATAAATCCAATCTTGGCGCTAACGCGATTTTAGGGGTCAGTCTTGCCGTCGCGAAGGCAGCGGCAGATGCGCGCGGCTTGCCGTTATATCGATATGTTGGCGGCGTGAATGCGCATGTGCTTCCGGTGCCAATGATGAACATCATCAACGGCGGCGAACATGCCGACAATCCCATTGATTTTCAGGAGTTCATGGTCATGCCAGTCGGCGCTGGCTCGATATCTGAAGCTGTGCGCTGGGGCTCTGAAATATTCCACACGCTCAAGAAGGGTCTGCATGAAAAGGGTCTCGCGACCTCAGTTGGCGACGAAGGTGGTTTTGCACCGAATTTGGTATCAACACGCGCCGCGCTCGATTTCATCATGGCCTCGGTTGAAAAGGCTGGGTTCAAGGCTGGCGACGACGTGGTATTGGCGCTGGACTGCGCTGCAACCGAATTTTTCCGCAATGGCAAATACGAGATATCGGGTGAGGGGCTTTCGCTCTCACCGAATGAAATGGCGGATTATCTCGCGGCATTGTGCAAGGACTATCCGATCTTGTCGATTGAAGACGGCATGAGCGAAGATGATTTTGAAGGTTGGAAGGCCGTCACGGACAAAATTGGCCAAGAGGTTCAGTTGGTGGGTGACGATTTGTTCGTTACCAACCCTGAGCGTCTTTCCATGGGGATTGGCAAGGGTTTAGCAAACTCTTTGCTGGTGAAGGTTAACCAAATTGGCACCCTGACCGAGACACTCGCCGCCGTGTCCATGGCGCACCGTGCGTCTTACACGGCAGTCATGTCGCACCGTTCGGGCGAAACCGAAGATGCGACGATTGCTGACCTTGCGGTCGCGACCAATTGCGGTCAGATCAAAACCGGAAGCCTTGCGCGTTCCGACCGGTTAGCCAAGTACAACCAGCTTATTCGTATCGAAGAAGAGCTTGGCGCTTCTGCGGTGTATGCTGGACGGAGCATTTTTCGCTGAGCCCGATTTTCTTGCCATTTCGTGTAAAATATGATTCAGTTAAATGATGGTCCGCAGCAATAAAAAACCCGAATATTTAAAATCGGTTGTTGGCCCCGCACTGGCGCTTTTTGCCTTGCTTGGCATAGCATCATACGCCTTGCTTGGCCCGACGGGTATTATCGCCTGGACCGATTATCGTTCGGCACTGGGCGAACGGAAAATCGAGTTGGCAAAATTGAAAAAGGAACGGGACGCTCTGCGTAACCGGCAGTTATTGCTTGATCGGGATAATGTCGACCCCGACTTGGCTGGGGAATTAATGCGCAAGGAATTGAACGTTGTTGCCCCTGATGAGGTTGTCGTTCCACTAAAGTGATGCGGCGCGCACAAAATGAATAGCTATCTACTGCTTTCCGCAGCGGAAAAGCGCTTTTCATGCACGGTCATTTTGATTAGGCACTTTGCATGCGCAAATAAAAGTTCCACAAAAGGAAATAATTTTGGCCACCACCCCAGTGAAGAAGACATCATCCAAAAAGGCCAGTGTTAGCGAGGATGCAGCCCGCGCCAACCGCGAGCGTCCGGATGAGCCGAAGCCGTATAAAGCGCACAAGGAAGAGCTTTTGAAGTTCTACCGCGACATGCTTCTTATCCGCCGATTTGAGGAAAAGGCAGGGCAGCTTTATGGCCTTGGTCTTATTGGTGGTTTCTGCCATTTGTACATCGGACAGGAAGCGGTGGCGATTGGGCTGCAATCCGCGCTGACGCCGGGTAAGGACAGCGTGATAACAGGATATCGCGACCATGGCCACATGCTGGCTTATGGCATAGATCCAAATATCATTATGGCCGAACTGACAGGCCGCGCGGCTGGCATATCAAAGGGTAAGGGCGGGTCGATGCACATGTTTTCGACCGCGCACAAATTTTACGGCGGACATGGCATTGTTGGGGCGCAGGTTTCACTGGGTGCGGGCCTTGCCTTTGGGCATAAATATGCGAACGATGGCGGTGTGTGCCTTGCCTATTTCGGTGATGGTGCGTCCAATCAGGGGCAGGTGTACGAAAGCTTCAATATGGCCGAGCTTTGGAAGCTGCCTATC
>NZ_JBIKPH010000074.1:0-12321 GCF_044357595.1 Sphingorhabdus sp.
TAAAATGGCCAAGGTGATCCCGATGCCGAGCCCCGCACCCGCCTGATCCGGAATGTAAGCCCGCGCGCCTGCATTCCAGACCGCCTAACAATCGTCACTACAGGCGAGTTTTTCAACAGAATAGGGCGCAAAGCGGTCATTAGGCATGCATCCAAGCCCAGCGCGGAACTGATCGCCACCATCGGTCATTGGTCATTCAAATTTAGGGCTGCTAATCTTACTCAATATCAGATGCTATTAGCGGCTATGTTTCGGCGCTGTGATGCGGATGGGTTTGATGCTCGCGGCTTTCGTCCCCGCCACTTAGGCCCTGAGACCATTCCCATCGCAAATGATAGTGACTCAAGTTTACGAAGTTCTGCCAGCCGCTTGCTCCGCTCTGCCTTTTTTTCAAGAGTTTCATTTCCGTGTTTATGCTGCGGATGGTTTGCACCTCGCATGATAGTTTCTGCCTTACGTGCGCCGTGATAGCGGCAGACCCCCATTCCATAAGCGGCTGGATTACGACATTGGTCACCGCGTGCCTTACACTTGGCTTTGCAGCGTTTTGTTTTGCCTGAGAGGATGTTTGGAAGGGGCATTGGCCTCATTTCTTACATTACATAAGCCGAGGTGCGCGCCAGACGGGCACTGGCTGAATTGTTCGCTGACCTCATGGAAACCAGCTTTTCACATATTCTTCGGCGTCGGCTGCGCCGACACTACCCTTAGCTGTCACAGGCCAAGCCACAGCAACGCAGTCCTCAAACCCATCAGGAAAGGGACGATAGGGGCGGTACCAACTATGGTTGTCGGCCACGTCCTTGGCAAATTCATAAATTCGGTCGTGGAGAAGTTTGAGTTGCTTGGGCCAGAGTATGCCCCCGTGACGGCCTACCAGCTTCCTGAGCATATCGCGGGTTACCGGAAACGGAATGTTAAACCGGTTAGGTGGGTCTTGCGGGAAGGCTATTGTGAGTTCGATCGTGGGGCCTTTATGCACTTTGAGTTGCTGACGGGACCACACTGGTTGGTCATGAGCGAACCCCGAGATCGAAATCACGTAATGCCCAATATGCAGTTTGTAGCGGCTCATAGTGGTTCTCTCCTTAGGCTCGCTGATGTGCGAGCGATTTAGGTACTGGACGAGGGTGAGTGTCGTTGGGTTGCCACCGTTGCCACCTGTTTTGATGTCCGCTATTTCTACTTCTTTCTTTCTTTTCTTTTCTTTTTAAAAAAGAGGAGGCAATGGTGGCAACTACCCATCAAACACACAGAAAAGCTGAGGATTTTGTTGCCACCGCTAGTGGCAACTGGTGGCAAGTTTGCCACCGAAATCACGCTTCTGCCTCCCCCGGGTCATACCAGTCCACCTCACCGCCCATCGCGCGTTCGAATTCTGCTCTAGCGCCTGGCAACGCCGGCAAATGGAAGCCACGCTTTTGTGGCATGTTACGGGATTTTTTACGTTTATTCACTCGTGGCGGGCAGAGACGCTTGAGTGCAGCGTGCACCTCGCTCTCCTGACGCGTTGCGTATTGCCGCTGGCCCTTCTCATATTGGCCCCAAGCCCTCATCAAGTCCTCCGTGCCGATGAAGCACGAGGCGGTCCAAGTGCCAAGCGGCTCAGGATATGCATCATCACCGAATATTCCGGTTTGGAGAACTTGATACCAGTACCTGTCAAACCCAGATAGCGAGCGAAGTTTTTGTTCCAGATGCTCGCGGGTCTTTGGTCGTTCCCGAACATTGAACTCGCCGAGTTCGTAACCTTTTAGGTCGTGAACCAGCCCCGCTATTACTGAAGGATCAGCAAGCGCTGCGTGGACCTTTTTCCAGTAGGCTAAGTCGCCTTGGTGAGCATTGGAAACCCTTAGGAATACGAAGCGCCGGTCATCAGCATCTACCTGCGCGAAATGGAAGTGATTACTGGCGGCGAAAAACCGGTGGTAGGACCTGATAGTTCGTCTCGGCTGATTTTTCTGTTCGACAGTCACGATAGGCTCGGTGACAAATGACTTGAGGCGGTCTATTCCCCTTCGATCCCCAGCAAATAATGCCTCATCCATACAAATAGCGAAGTTGCGTTCGAGTGCGGCGTTATACTTACCGATAACGTGATCGATGCTAGAAGTAGACAGGCACGTTCGTGGCCAGATTGCCCGCAACAACTCAAAAAAGGTTCCTTTGCCAGTACCCTGCCCGCCGAGGAGAGTTATGATTATGCCTGGCTTTTCATCCGGGTACTGCAACATGTGAGCAAGGAAGCAAAACAGGTAGCCGTATAACTCGATGTCGCCATCGCATATGATGTCGAGTAAGAACTGCTGGATGATGTACCAGCAACCTTTTTTTGGCTCTATTGGGGAGCCGTTCCAGTAGTTCAGGGTGTTTGGCGGAGTAGGTAACGGGCTGAATGCAACCGCATCAAATACCCTTGTGTTCGGGCTGACCAAGAATTCCGCAATATCCTTCTTCGGTTCGGAGGTTATGGGAAGGCTTTCAAGAAGTCTCTGCATGAGCAGCTTGCCTGCCGGCATCTTGTACATGCCGATGTCCTCGTCGCGTTCACCACTAAAGACCTGAGCAATCTCGCGGCGGTCAGCTACCCGAACGTCGCCCCCCAACGAAAGAAGGCAGAAGTTGCGTTGGAGTTCCATCAGGGCACTCGGCACCGGCGCTATGGTAATGGGTACAACGTCAGCCATTCCACCCTCCTGCACGTGCATGGTGAATGATAGTTCCGATGGTCGGAGTGCGGGTATCGTCATGACTGTTGGCGACGTTCCAGAAGTTATCTTCTTCGAAGCGGTGTGGCGCAGTCAGGCACCATGCCTTCGCGATATCTTCCCCGTCATGCCAGCCAAGGCTAAGAATGGCCCAAACCATGTCGCGGTAAAGTTCATAGCTGCAGTCGGCAGATATATGGCTTAGCATGACAGCAACGCGCGCGCGCTGCCTTGGGGTGTCTTGAACGCTATTGAACAAGGAGGGACGGCCCTTAGGGCGAGTGCGGGTTGCTTGGCGAGCAACTAACACTTGTTGCCAAACGATAAGTAGCGCAGCCGAGATTTCTGGGATCTGACGCCAGTCACCTTTCCCGCCCCAACGGTAAGGCAGGCCTGTATCGGGATGTATCGACGGAGGAAGTACGTCTTGCATCGTTAACCCGTCAGCGGTTCCGCAGCGAAATTCGAGGACCGTGATTTGCTTTTCTTCGCCGTTTACGTTTGCCGTCTCCTTAATGGTTAGGCTTTCGATCGGCCTGAGGCCGGGAGGTAAGCGGTAAAGCAGCTTTCCACGCCCGAGCCTGCCAGACACGATTTGCACAGCATCATAAGCATCGAGCAGTTCAGCCACATCGATACCACGCGCGGCAAGCCAAGCCGAAGCCCGTTCCATATCATCAATGTCGAGAGCCATTGTCGGAGTAGGCAAGCAGTACGCGTGGGCGATACCTATATTGCCGTTTAGTTCACCGCCCTTTTGCGGCTCAGTAATGGCGTTTGCCTTCTCGTTCCAGCCTTTGGTGGTCGGCCCTTTCTTGCGTGGCGGGATTTTAATAAGCGCCATTCCATGGGTGACATATTCTTCGGCGGGGTTCATACTGGTTCTCCACTTATACGTGTGCTTGTGGAGTTAGTCAGGCGGCTCGAGATCCATTGATCAAGATCGGCTTGACGGTAGCGAACAGCCCCACCCAGCTTTGCGTAAAGAGGGCCGTCGCCGCTGAGGCGGAAGCGTTCGAGGGTTGGTTTTCCGAGCCGCACATATTGCGCAGCTTCGGAAGTAGTTAGAAGTCCGTCTTGCATATCGGTTACCTTTGTTCTGTGTCGGTAACCATCCTATCTAATCAGATTAAGGTTGAAGTCGCGGGATCAATCGGGATCAATTTTGATGCGGATTTCCCTTTTTATCGTACATCAGGTCATAAGCCTGCCTTATCGCGTGCTCGACCGATGTATTGAGAAACATCTGATCGTTATACTGGTTTGCTACGCGCTTAAATGCCTTGGATGGCAGCACGCCCTCCGTACGCACAATCTCTGCTGCCTTATGAGCATCCGCTTCGTACTTGCGATGGTTCGCTTTTGCGGATGCAGGTAGAATGCCGCGACGATCACTGCGCGCACTAGCCTGGCTTAAACTTCCCATACCCAAGCACTTCTGAAGATCCTCATTTTTAAATTCGACACCCGATATCCGCCAGCTAGCTTCTCGCCAGCCTTCCTCCTCGGTGTCGATATCCGTAGTGGTTTCAAACACACCCGCAGCCCAATCAGCCATCACGGCGTTGGCGCGAAGCTCGCCCCAAAAATAACGCGGGATTGCCTTAGACTTTGGTGTGTCGGTTTCTATCGTGCCTGCAACACGCTCAACTTTCGCACGTGTACCAAGCAATCCGTCGCCCGCCCACACTCCGAGAACCCACAGATCAACCACGCCTGCATCCCGCAACATGGCCACAGCAGTGGCGCCTGTTATCCACTCATCAGTAGATGTCATGCGGATCCTCCTGAACGGGTGGTCTTGCTGATTGGCACCACGTTGTCGCTCTCACGCTTCACTGGTTTGCCACCGTTATCGACACAAGCGCGAATATATGCCCTCCACGCCAGTGGATCGCCCTCGCCACTTTGATTGAGGAATTGATCAGAGCGATGCCCGGCCGCGATGGCTGCTACAGCAGCGGCCCAAGCCCGGAGCGCATCGCGCTTTTCTTCCTTCCAATCATGTTGCTGGTAAATGCCTGCAACGCCGGACCGTGCCCCTGATATATGATTAAGGACGGCCTCTGTTACTTCAAACCGAGCACCAAGCTTTTGCAAGCCAGTTGCTAACGTCCGCCGCAGATCGTGGATTCGCCATGCTTCCATTGGACTATCGTCGCCCAAGACGTCGCTCGTTGCGATGTCCAGTTTCGACTTTGCTTTTGAATATGATTTGATAGTTCTCTTGCCGTCAGTAGATAAGACAGGACCCGCCTTAGGCCAGCAGCCGGGTTCAAATTCCTTAATGCCTGCCTCGACCTTTAAAGCCAGCGCTAGGCGGTCAATTTCTCCAACAACTGCAGGTGCTAAGGGGATTATTTGCTTCGTGCCGTTTTTGGTTCGTTCGGCTGGAATGATCCATTGCCCGGTTTGGCGGTCAAGTTCTGTCCATTTCATACCTGCTACTTCTTCCCGTCGCTGGCCGGTCCATAATAGTAGCTTGAAATATGCTTTGTATGGGTCAGTCAATCTATCGACAGACTTCCACACCGTCGCAAGTTCATCTTCGGTCAGGACCCGATTACGTGCCTTTGGCGCGCTTGGTTTTGCCATCATGCGCACAGGATTATCCGAAATTTCGCCCCGCTCCATCGCCCAGCGAAAAAGAACGGACGCATAAGCGTAAACTGCTAAGCGGCTTGCACGATGCTTAAGTGGGATGCCGTCTATAATGGCTTGCAAATCGGCGCGTGTGATATGCGGCATGGGCTTACCCTTTAACGCCGGCTCCAGACGCTGGGCTACAATATGGCGTGCCTGCTCTACCGTACGGGGTCTATGGTTTACAGCATACTCCTCCAGCCATCGCTCCGCTACTTTTTCAAAAACAAGTGTCTGGTCGAGTTTTGCTTTAGCTTTTGCTTCGCGTTTTGCTTCATCTATGGCGCCTATGGCAGCAAGTTCGGACTGCCGCGGATCAATTCCCCGCGCTACTGCCGCGGCAAGTTCTTTGGCGCGGGATCGCGCCTGATCCGGCGTCAGGTTGCCGTGCCTGCCAATAGTGTACTTACGCGGTGGTGTCCGGTCAGCCTTTCCTGGGCGGGCGATACGATAGCGGTATATGTAAACTTTTGCTCCCGCTGGAGTAACTTTTAAACCGAAGCCTTTGACAGTTTCTTTCCCTCGGTCATCCCAAATGACATATTCCAAGGGGGCCGCTTGGGCTGCGTCTACCGTGCGCTTTGTAATCGGGGCTTTGGACATTGTTTTACCTGATGCTTTAGAACGTTGTAGGCATCAGATAGGCATCAGATGAAATCATATCAAGGATGATTGTAGAATATTACAGACAAAAATAGTTAAGGTTATCATGGTTTAATGGGCTGACATCGGCTATTTCTGTATGATTTCCTCTAACTACGAATCTGAGGGCCGGGCGTTCGAATCGCTCCGGGTGCACCATTTACGTACCAAACCACTAACAGGGATTTTCCCCGTTAGTGTGGTACTGACAGCCTTCTCTAGGCTCGACTTTTCTCCGATAATGCGGATGTTTTCATCACCCACTTCGATGCGGGATATAACGGCGCGCAGGTAGGCTTTGCGGGCGTGGATATCGCCTGTTTCGAGCTTGTCGCGCATGAGGTCGGAGAACGCCGCCAGACGCGCAGGGGTGATCTCGGTTCGGCTTGCTGCCGTATCGGCGATCCTTTCGATTGCTGTTTCGGCCAGATCCCGCTCTTGCTTGATGGTTTGGATGCGGTCCTTGAGATCCGCATCAAGCTCCACCACGCCATCTTCGATGGCACGGTAAAGCCGGGCTAGCTTGTCCTTGGCTTTGTCTCGCTGGGCTTCAAGGGCACAGCGCCGCTCGGCAACCTCGGTTTGACGCGAGGTACGCCGCTCCACAAGCTTACACAGGATGTCTTCGAGGCGTTCAGGCGCGAGGAGTTGATCCTTGACGTTGGTAAGGATGAGGTCGTCAAGCTTGGCTAGCGGAATGTGCCGTCCCTTGCAGACCGAAGGGCCCTTTTGATGACAGCCTGCACAAGTGTAATAGCTGTAGGAGCGATTACCTCGCTTTGTGCCGGTACGAGTCATCCATGATCCACAGGTGGCGCATACAGCAAGACCAGTGAGCAGGATCGGGCCGTTCACCACCCGGGGTGCAGTCACCTTGGGGTTGTTACGGGTAAGCTTGGCCTGCACCGCCTCGAACAGCGGCAAGGCCACGATAGTAGGCACGGGGATCTCAATGACGCTCTCGGGGTCATTAAGTTCCTGGGTCCGACCATTGCGAACGCCGTAGCGGCAGATGCCCAAAGCGTACGTCCGGTTGGTAAGGATGTTATGGATTTGGCCTACACCGAACGCTGCACCTTTGCGGGTGCGATAGCCTTTGGCATTGAGCCACTTGGTCGTGTCCTTAACCCCAAGCGGGGGCGCGCCATCAATGCCATAGGCATAGAGGGTAAAGATCAGGCGCACGAGCTCTGCCTCCACAGGGTCAACCGCCAGCTTCTTCTTGATCTTGGATCCGCGCTTTTCAGCCTCGACAATGCAGTAGCCGAGCGGCGCAGTGGCACCGTTCCAAAAACCCTGCTTGGCCGACTCGCGCATCGAGCGGCTCACATTCTTGCCGTTCTCGCGTGATGTGTATTCATCGAAGATGCCAATAATCTGGCGCATCAGCAAACTGCGCCAAGACCGCCTTTTGTAATGGCGCCCGCTTATCGCGCTCCAAATGCTGCCGGATCGTATCTGGCAGGCATAAGAACTGCCGTACAAGCTCTTGATCATCAAAAGGCCGAAGTCGCTCACGGTTCTTGGGCGTAAGCCCGCCTGTCTGCACAGATACCCTTTTGCAAAGAGCACTCATCTTTCGGTCATGCTCCTCATCTACCTTGACGTAGTGGCGGGCAACATTGCGCAGACACGATGCTATTTGCGCCACCCCTGCAGACGTTTTTCCGCCAGCCCGCTCCATGTGAAAATACAAAATCAGCTTGAAGTTATCGACCTCGACCAGACGGGCGATGCTAGTAATGGTTGCAGGGTCAAGGCCGGACCGAGCAAGTACGGATGCAGCTGTCCGTAACTGGCGGGTGCGGGTTTCAATGGTCGCAGGCCGTGATGGTCGCAATGGTCCATCATCGTCCAAGTTCACATTACGCATGCGGTCGGCATAGGCGATCACATCGGCCTCGAACGAAGGTGGGAAGTATGCGAACGGATAGACATAGACTTCGCGTTTCTCGACACGCGGGATTATGATTTGCGGCCACGTGTCTGGAAATTGCGCGACTGCAAGGTTCCACCCCCACAAAAAATGGTCCCATGCCTGCTCGGCATTTGCACGCATGCGATCGTTCAATATGGTATCGCGGTAGCCATAGAGATCTGCCAGCGAGACGGTGTCTGGTTCTATACCAAGGCCGCTTAGGTACCGCGCAGCTGCCGAAACTTTCCGTTTAAGGGACGCCGGCAGCATCTTTAAAAGCGCAGCCCATTTCGGCAGCAGCGGGGTTGTGTTGCGGCTTGGATAGCTTTTGCCCACAAGGCCTACCGCGCGCGCCACACCGGTTTTGACATTTCCCCAGCGGCCCTTGGAGTATCCATGTGCAAGAAACGAAATGCTTTCCAATTTACGCCGGATATATATTGGGCTCGCAGGCACTTCATCGGGCGACAGACCTAGCACTTTGCAAAAGGTTTTAACCGCGCTGCGCGTATCACGCTTCTGGATGTCGGTCAGCGGCGCCTCCAACAGCGCAACAAGTGCATCTGCGAGGGTGGGCTTATTTTGGTCGTTATCGGTCATCTAAACCTCGTGAGGACTGGAGGGGACATAAGGTGATATTCGTGGGTACATATACTACATATTCAACCCAGTATGGGGCCGAGCCTATTCACGACAGGTACCTAAACCAGCAGAAATACTGGGCTTTCCATTAAGCATCTCGAGCAGGTCTGATTGTCGGATACGGACAGCTCGTCCGATGCGTGACGCGGGCAATTTGCCTGTGCGAATGAGGCGTGACACCGTGCGGTCGGACACGCGCAGGTATCGTGCCACCTCGGTTCTGGTCAGCAGTTCGTCTGTTGCATCCGCCGGCGCTTGCGACGTTGTCGCATGAGCTGCGGGCTCGGGCTTTGCATACACCCACGCGGGTAGGTCCACGCCGTTGATGGCTGTCGAAGTAGCGGGCTTACGCGATGGCTTTTTTGTATTTTTGTTAAACATACGCGAGTGTCGCACATGCCCAATATCAGGTCATCGGCATAACCTAAGGATTGTTGGGAGGGGGTTATGCGACAAGCGACATATCGAGCTGAAATCGCTAATTTCGAAATCGTCGACGAAGGAAACTATACGCCTAAATAGCCAACCTGACAAGCTTTCTTTGGCCTTTAACGGCGGCTTTGCGACATAACTGCTGTTGACTGGCTTGTGTACCCGGTTCTCTAGACGCAGGCGTTTATTCTACCCGGCAAGATATGCTTGCGGTTGCGCAGTCAGACCACCGGATCGATACTGTAACACCCAATTGCCCAATGTTGAAAAGCCAGGCCCTAAATCCGATGCCACCCGCCGTCGCGGCAACGCCATGCTCAATGCAACCCTCACTGCCTCTTGCTGGAGTTTTCCGGATGCTTGATGGCTATGATCAGTCTCATTAAGTGAGGTGTATAAGAACAAGTGACCGGAACCAAAACGGTAAAAGTCCAGAAGGCCTGCCGGTAATTAACTAATCTGCAGGCGGTTTCAGATCCTGGATCTGTCGTTCAAGATTGGTCAGCAATGGTTCAACCATTGCCTCGTCCAGCCCATGGACGAGGCGGTTAATCGCCATGCCTTCAATCGTTTGCTGCGACAACGCGAGCGCAAGATCGAAATTCGTGCGGTTTTTCTGCCATTCGGGGAAGGCCTCGATGGACAGCGCATATCGCCGCTCGCGAAATTCGGCTTGTGCAGGCTCGAGTATCTGGGCCAGCCCCTGATCGGTCCGTGCGGCAATCGACAGTTCGTGGAATGCGGTAAAACTCGAGCTGGAAAGCTGGTCCCAATAGGTCCGAACGACTTCGTGGACACCCCGGCTGTCCATATCGCCGGTGCGCCGAATCGCCCGCAGGCGCTTATCATTTAGCTCGGCGATCACGGCGCGCATCAACGCTTCGCCGTTTTCAAAATGATGCAGCATCGCACCACGAGACAGACCGGCCTCTGCAGCGACGCGTGAGGTGGTCGTTCTCGAATAGCCGAATTTCACGATGCAGCGAATGGCGCCTTCTATCAGGCGCTTCTTTGTCTGGGCGCTTTTGAGCCATTGCTGCGTTGGCGACGCGGGCGCAACACCTGCAGCGGGTAGTTCGCTTAACGTAGCTTGATGTAATTTACGCACGATTGCCATGTTTACTGCCCGTCAGACGGCTTCATGAAAGCTGAGTTCCATTTCCTCAGCAAGACACTCCAGAATTGGGGGGACCAACCGATCATGAAAATCGATGTGCATGTGGTGGTCAAAAGCAGCTTCTGATTTGAACGTCGCCACGCAAAAATAGGTGTTTGGCATATCGGTTGCCTTGAACAGTTCGTAGATTTCGCAATCCGGCTCGTGAAGATGAACAAGCGCGCGCAACTCTATCTGCAGCGCTTCCAGATCGGCTGCTTTTTCTGGCTTAGCAACGAGCTTGGCGATGAATGACTTTCTCATGGAATCAGGCCTCTTCTAGTTCAGTGATAAGGGTGTCCCGCAGGCGGAATTTTTGGATCTTCGACGTTGACATTGGCCATTCGCTGACGAACCGGACATGCCTTGGAAGCTTGAAGCTAGCGAGCTTTCCAGTGCAATGGGCGATGAGTTCTGCTTCGCTCGCGCTCTTGCCGTCATTAAGTTCGACAAATGCAGCCGGCACTTCAACATAACGTGGATGCGGAATGCCTGTAACCTGCGCAAGCTTTACGGCTGGGTGCGTTTGCAGCGCCGCTTCAATCTCTGCTGCGGCCACATTCTCTCCGCCGACTTTCATCATGTCCTTGGTTCGGCCATGAAACATGATCTGGCCTTGCGCATCGAACGAACCAATGTCGCCAGTGTGAAACCAACCATCTGCGTCAATCACCTCAGCCGTTTTTTCTGGCGCATTATAGTATCCGGCCAACATATTTGGCCCGCGAGCGACGATCTCACCCTTTTCATCACAGCCGCAAATAGCGCCCGTTTCGATGTCAACGATCTGAACCTCCCATTCATCGAGAGGAACGCCAAGCCGCCAACCGCGGGCTTCCCAAGGGTCTGTCGTTCGGCTTGTGCAAATTGTACCAGATCCTTCGGTCAGGCCATAGGTTCCAACCATGATCGTGTGCGGCATAGCTTTGACCATCGCATCTCTGATCCAGTCTGGCTGCACACCAAAATTAGCATTCATCAGCCTAACGCTGGACAAATCTGTTTCAGTAAATTTTGGATGTTCGATCAGATCCTGCATGATGGTTACAAAGCATGGATAAGCATGCGTAGCTTTTTCGGTTTCAAGCATGGAAAGCGCTACGCCAGCATCGAAGTTGGGGATTGTTAGATAGGTACCGCCAAGGTCGAGAATTGACACAAGCGGCAGAATTCCAGCGATGTGGAAAATGGGTAATGGCGACCAGAATCTGTCGCCTGGCTCCATTTCGTAGCGCCGACCCAGATTGCGGCTGTTCCCGATAATCCCGCGGTGGCGGATGAGGCAGCCTTTCGGATTGGCTGTTGTCCCGGATGTATAGAGGATCATGGCTATGCTTTGGGGGTCAACGGCGTCGATCCGAGCATCAATCTCGGTTGAGGTCTGAACAGACAGGGGTAAGGCCGGGAGCGCAGTGCGCGCCGACACTAGTCCGGCAGGGCAAGGCTCGTCTAAGCAGATAATTGACCGGAGCTTTGGCGCTTCCGTAAGTGACAAGTTTTCTGGATCTACCGCTGCAGCAAGTGACGGGAGTGCTTCCATCAGCCGTTCGCTGAAATCGAGTGAATCAGCCACACGACCTGTGGTGATTAGGCCGACTAGGTCTGCATCTTTGACAAGAAATGCGAGCTCTCCGGGCTGGTATCGCGCATTCACAGGTACAGCGACAGCCCCGGCCATCGCAATGCCGAACAGCGCTTCCACAAATTCAGGGCGCGTCGTCAGCAAAAGGCCCACATGATCGCCCGGTTGAACGCCGCGCGCGATGAGCGCAGCCGCCCAGAGGCGCGCCCGGTCATTCAAATCAGCATAGCTCGTGCGCTTGTCGGGAAAGATAAGAGCCATCTCTTGCGGGCGCAGAGAGGCTCCGTTCCGCAAAAGCGCACCCAAAGTGTAAATGCCTGTCATGGCGCTATGGGCAACAGATATTCACGGGTGTATGTGCCGTCTATACACTCGATCATCGTTGTTATGATGTCGGTGCTAGCGGGATTAGCTTGGTGGGCTTGATCAGCAGCTTCATCAACAAAGCTCTCAAAAACCGCGAATGCATGTGGCGCATCAAGGCGATAAAATTTATATGCCAGGGTTCCGATTTCGTCGGCAGCATTCCTTTCCATTTGTGGGATTAGGGTCAAGAATTCTGCTTCTCGGTCTGCCTTGACGTTAAAGCGTGATAGGA
>NZ_JBIKPH010000012.1:0-31657 GCF_044357595.1 Sphingorhabdus sp.
GCGGGCCTGCCGTCGGCTATGATGTCAGCGATGGTCTATCCTGATCGTAAGGTTATGGCGATTTGCGGCGATGGTGGCTTCATGATGAATAGCCAGGAGATGGAAACTGCTGTCCGGCTTGGACTTAACATCACCGTTCTAATCCTTCGCGATGACAGCTACGGAATGATCCGGTGGAAGCAGGCGAATATGGGCTTTGCCGATTGGGGGCTAACCTACGGCAACCCCGATTTCGTCAAATATGCAGATAGCTATGGAGCCAAGGGACACCGCGTCGAAAGCGCGGCGCATCTAACCGAATTACTAAAGCACTGCCGTGACACGCCAGGAGTGCATCTCATTGACTGCCCCGTTGATTATACGGAGAATGATCGTATCCTCAACGTGCAAATCAAAGAACTAAGCGCCGCATTATGAGCATGTTGAAAGACGCTTATCCGTTATATCTGAATAACAAGGCCGTGCAGTCGAACACCGACCTTGCGGTAACAGACAAATATACCGGCGAAGTTGCTTTCAGGGTGGCCTTGGCCGACAGCAAGACAATTGATGCAGGAATTGCCGGAGCCGTGAAAGCGGCTGAACCGATGGCGCAGATGGCCAGTTACGAACGCCAGAACGTCCTCATGCATTGTGTTTCGCGGTTTAAGGAGCGCTTCGACGAACTGGCTTATGCCCTATGCGTCGAGGCAGGCAAGCCGATCAAGGACAGCGAGGGTGAGGTCACCCGGCTGATTGATACCTTCCGGATTGCGGCTGAAGAATCGGTCCGGATGACCGGCGAAGTTCAGCCGCTCGATATATCCCCGCGCGCCAAAGGCTATCAGGGCATGTGGAAGCGGGTGCCTATCGGACCATGCAGCTTCATTTCGCCGTTTAACTTTCCACTAAACCTTGCGGCGCACAAGATCGCTCCTGCCATCGCCGTTGGTTGTCCGTTTGTGATGAAGCCAGCCAGCCGGACACCATTGGGCGCGATCATCATGGGCGAAATACTCGCAGAGACCGATTTGCCCGAAGGGGCGTTTTCGATTCTTCCGGCCAGCCGTGACGGCGCAGATTTGTTCACCGAAGATGACCGGCTAAAACTGCTGTCCTTCACTGGCTCTCCGGATGTGGGTTGGGCGTTGAAGGCTAAGGCGGGCAAGAAGAAGGTTGTTCTTGAACTGGGCGGCAATGCGGCGGTTATCATCGACGAAGATGCCGATCTCGATGATGCCCTGGAGCGCGTCATTTTTGGCGCATTTTATCAGTCTGGACAAAGCTGCATTGGGGTGCAGCGGATCATCATCCATGACAGCATCTACAACAAGTTCCGTGATATGCTGGTCGCTCGTGCCGGAAAACTAGTATCTGGCAATCCTCATGATCGGGAGACTTTTATTGGTCCAATGATCGATATTAAGGAAGCGGCGCGCCTTGATGGCTGGATCCAGGAAGCGATCGCAGATGGTGCGAAGTTGCTCTGTGGCGGGAAAAGGGTTGGGGCAATGCTCGAGGCCACTTTGCTCGAAGACGTTCCACGCACGGCAAAGGCAAATCGCGAAGAAGCTTTCGGACCGCTCGCCATCTTGTCACGCTTTACCGACTTTCATGCCGCACTTGACGAAGTGAACGATAGCAAATTCGGTTTACAGGCAGGTATCTTTACTCGCGATCTTTTCAAATCGCTCGACGCTTGGGACATTTTGGATGTCGGCGGCGTTGTTGTTAATGATGTGCCTAGCTACCGCGTCGACAATATGCCTTATGGCGGGGTCAAAGATTCAGGCCTCGGTCGTGAAGGAATTCGATTTGCAATGGAAGATATGACTGAAATCCGCAATTTAGTGATCCGTCGGCGCAAATAAGAAACATGTGTTACATTTTATCTATCTCGCTGTCGCTTGATAGAAGTTTACCGCTCAAATTCTAACGGAAGAGGACAAATATTATGGCATTTAATGATCATGTCGACCTACCCACATTCATGCAGGGCGTTAGCAAGCGCAACGCAGGGCAGACTGAGTTTATCCAAGCGGTGCAGGAGGTTGCGGTAGATATCTTTGACTTTATGGAAGGCAAAGAACGCTATCACAAGGAGCAGATATTGCGGCGCATCGCGGAACCCGACCGAGTTATTTCATTCCGCGTTTGCTGGGAGGATGATAACGGAAACGTGCGGGTGCAGCGCGGCTGGCGTGTGCAGAACAACAATGCAATTGGCCCATACAAAGGCGGTATCCGCTTTCACCCTTCGGTTACAGAGAGCGTGCTCAAGTTTCTGGCTTTTGAACAGACCTTCAAGAACGCGCTCACCGGTCTGCCGATGGGCGGAGGCAAGGGTGGATCAAACTTCAACCCCAAGGGTAAAAGCGATCATGAAGTGATGCGCTTTTGCCAGTCCTTCATGACGGAGCTTTACCGCCATGTGGGGGCCGATGTCGATGTACCTGCCGGCGATATCGGTGTTGGTTCCCGCGAGATTGGCTATATGTTTGGGCAATATAAGCGGATCACGAACCAGTTTACCGGCGTGTTGACCGGCAAGGGTCTGGAATATGGCGGCTCGTTGATCCGTACTGAGGCAACCGGCTATGGCGCGGTATATTTCCTCGCCAATATGCTTAAGACCAAGAATGACGATCTGGTCGGCAAAGTTGTTGTGATTTCAGGATCAGGTAATGTTGCAACCCATGCGGCCGAGAAGGTCACGATGCTGGGCGGTAAGGTGGTCACCTTGTCCGACAGCGCCGGTTTCATCCATGATCCTGATGGTATCACGCAGGAAAAAATCGATTGGATAAAGCAACTTAAGAATGTGCGGCGCGGTCGGATTAGTGAATATGTAGAGCAGTTCAAAGGGGCGACATATCATGAGGGCAAGCGTCCATGGGGCGTCCCTTGTGACGTTGCGCTTCCTTGCGCGACACAGAATGAATTGCTCGGCGATGACGCCAGGGAATTGATCAAAAACGGCTGCATTGCGGTCAGCGAAGGTGCTAATATGCCGACAAACCTCGAAGGCGTCCACGTCTTCAAGGACGCAAAAATATTGTTTGCGCCGGGCAAGGCAGCCAATGCGGGTGGCGTTGCGGTTTCTGGTCTGGAGATGAGCCAAAATTCAGGCCGCATCTCGTGGAAGGTCGAGCAGCTCCAGCAATTGCTGGTCGATATCATGGACGGCATTCATGGCAGCTGCGTCGAATATGGTCAGACCAAGGGTGGCTATTGCGACTATGTGCGTGGCGCAAATATCGCGGGCTTCAAAAAGGTGGCCGACGCCATGCTCGCATTTGGTGTAGTGTGATTGCAGCATAGTGGCAGCAAACAAAATTTGCTGCCACTATGCTTGAATATTTGATCAAAGGACCGAATTGTCGTATCGTCTGACTAAGGGTTGCGGCCTTACCGGTTTTAGAGGGAATTCAGGATCAATGGCAGAGTTTGGCAAAAGCCGTGCTTTCTTGAAGGTTATGCCGGGTGTGCTTCTTACGTTGTGCATCCTTATTCTGCTTATGGCAGTTGTCTTTCCCATTTTATCCCCTGTGCGGGCCAAAGGGGCTTCGGATAATACACATTTGGGCGTTGCCTCATGCGCTGGCTCAACCTGTCATGGCCGGTTGGAAGCCGATGGCGCAGTGGTGCGGCAGGATGAGGTTTTGCGTTGGCAGGAACCCTCATCGCCTGCCGGAAAACATAGCCAAGCCTATTCCGCCTTATTGGGCAAGCGCAGTGAGCAGATAGCCCGCAATTTGGGCATCGGCAAAGCGTCATCTGCGCCGATGTGCCTTGGTTGTCACGCCACCCCAGCCACATCGCGGGGCAACAACTTTCAGTTGACCGACGGTGTAGGTTGTGAGTCATGTCATGGTGGTGCTTCAAATTGGATTGCCAGCCATTACGCTGTTGGTGCAAGTCATGCCAATAATGTTGCGCGCGGCATGACGCCGCTAGAAAATCCAAAGGTGCACGCAGCAGTATGTCTTGACTGCCATTTTGGAAGCGCCGCCCAAGGGCAGTTTGTAAACCATCGGATCATGGCGGCAGGGCACCCGCGTATTTCGTTCGAACTCGACCTGTTTTCGTCTCTGCAGCAACATCATAATGAGGATGCCGATTATGCGGCGCGCAAGGGGCGGACCGACCATGTGCAGCTATGGGCCGTTGGACAGGCGCTTGCACTCAAACGCTCGCTTGACCTTTATGCGAGCGCCAGTCGTGGCACCGAGGGTGCATTTCCCGAATTCTACTTCTTTGATTGCCATAGTTGCCACCGTCGGATTTATGATCAAGCGGACGCAGTTAAGACTGGGGCAAACAATCCCGGACGGCCAATTCCGGAAGGTATGCCGCCATATAATGATGAAAACATGATCATGCTGTCGGCAGCTGCGCGGATAACGGCGCCAGCGTCGGCAGGGCAGTTCGATAAGGCGAGCAAGGATTTCCATGCAGCTTTGGCGCTCGACCGGAGTAGCGCAATCGCTGCGGCCAAGCGCTTATCCATCGCAGCAGATAATCTGGCGGATAATTTTGCATCGGGCAGTTTTGGCAGCAGTCAAGCTTTTGCAATCATCGAGACTATTGCAACCGAAGCCATTGCCGCGCGCCTGACAGACTATGAGGGGTCGGTGCAAGCCGTTATGGCAGTTGATACGTTGCTAAGTGCACTCGTCCGGTCCGGCAACATCACGCAAGGTGCAGCAGCTGGCATCCGTGCCAATGTAAACCGCGCTTATAACGCGGTGCGTGATCCCAACGCCTATCGTCCGTCCGAATTTCGCAGTTCGATTGGTGCCGCGGCAAGTGCAGTCAGGTCGTTGCGATAAACATGCGTAAACAAATGACCGCAATCATCACGAGCTGTTCGCTCATACTGTCGTCCTGCGGCGGCGGCGGAAGCAACGGTGACGGAAACAGCACCGGCAACAGTGCACCGCCACCTTCGCCGCCACCACCGTCCAGTGCGGCAAGACTGTATAGCGATCCTGCGCCGGAATCGCTCACGGTCACGGATGTCGAGCGGGTGATGTCGCTGGCGGTGGCGGAGGCTCAAGCGCGTAACTTGCCTTCCACCATCGCGGTGGTGGACCGTGTTGGTAATGTACTCGGCGTGTTCGTTATGAACGGAGCGAATTTGGGCCTAAAAATCCCCAATGCGCCGGGCGGGGCCTCGTCCAATACCGATCTGCAAGGTATCAATCTGCCCGCTCCGGCGGCGGTTGCCGGGGCCATCGCAAAGGCCATTACCGGCGCCTATCTGTCCAGCAGCGGCAACGCCTTTTCCACCCGCACGGCAAGCCAGATTGTCCAGCAGCATTTTCCACCTGCACCAACAACTGTGGGCCTTGAAAGCGGCCCATTATATGGCGTGCAATTCAGCCAACTCCCATGTTCGGACATGATGCAACGCTTTGGCAGTTTTGGTGCGGCAGCACTTATTGGCCCCAAGCGTTCGCCGTTGGGGCTATCTGCAGATGCGGGCGGATTTCCGCTTTACAAAAATGGAGTAGTTGTTGGCGGCATCG
The DNA here is from genome assembly GCF_044357595.1 of Sphingorhabdus sp. Taxonomy (GTDB): domain Bacteria; phylum Pseudomonadota; class Alphaproteobacteria; order Sphingomonadales; family Sphingomonadaceae; genus Sphingorhabdus_B. The sequence continues at coordinate 5,511 of NZ_JBIKPH010000012.1, forward strand.
GGGTGATGGGCGACGGCATTTATGGTTTCGATCCGAACATCTTGGATGTCGACAATGATACTGAGGAATTTATCGCGCTGGCAGCCACGCAAGGGTTCGCGCCAGGCGAGGATATTAAGGCAGAGCGGATTAGCGTCGACGGAACACTATTGCGCTATTCTGACGCGACGACGGCCGGATTGCGTGGCGGCACCGCGCAAAGCTTTGCGACATTGAGCGGTAGCGTCGGAAATTTGGCACGGGTCCCAGGTTATTCGAGCGGCAGCATAATTGCCGGATCGGTTTTTGGTACCGAAGCATCGGGCGTCCGTGCTGCCACTACGGCGGAGTTTTCCAACCGCGACGCGTATATATTATCCGATGGATCGGGAACCAATCGTTTCCCGATACGCGCAGGAACCGACGCCGCGTCGGTTGCAGCACCGCTCAGCATTGCCGAGGCGCGGGCGTTGCTGGAAGAATCCTTCGCAACAATGAGCCGTTCTCGCGGACAAATACGCCGCCCTAACGATAGTCATGCGCAAATGACGATCAGTCTGGTTGACACGCATGGCGCAGTGCTGGGCATTGTGCGCGGTCCTGATGCGCCAGTCTTTGGTACAGATGTTTCATTGCAAAAAGCGCGAACTGCCGCGTTTTTTTCCAACCCGCGCGCGGCATCCGATTTGGCAGCAAATGCCAGTCCACAGGTTGGGACATTTCTTGTCAACGCACGGGCATTTTTCGGCAACAGCAATATTTTCACTGGCCAGCATGCTTGGACCACCCGCGCAATCAGCAATATTTCACGTCCCCATTTTCCTGACGGCGAAATTGGACGCCCTCCGGGACCATTTTCGCCTGACATTAACGGCTTTAATCCTTTTTCTACCGGACTTCAGTCCGCCTTGATTGCTGGCAACATTACTACCCATGTTGGATTTTTGCTTGGCAGAAACCCAGACACCCCCGCGCGTTGCACAACAACGCCAGATATTGCGACCGGACAAAATCGATTGCAAAATGGGATCCAGATTTTCCCAGGATCTGTGCCGGTTTATCGCGGATCGACATTGGTTGGCGCGATTGGCGTTTCGGGGGACGGTATCGATCAGGACGATATGGCCGGTTTCTTAGGCGCCAATAACGCAGGGCTGCGCGTTGGCGGCATTGGGAATGCCCCCCCTGCCATCCGCACCGATCAGATTGAAGTCACCGTGGGCGGAGCAAAAATAAGGCTGCGCTATATAGGTTGCCCCTTCGCGCCATTTCTCGACACCAGCCTCCAAAATGTGTGTCAGGGTTTATGATGGTTGCTGCCGATCTGCCACCGATATCGACAGTCGCTGCAGTGGGTATCTATAATCCGTTCGCCTCACTCGGCGTATTTTTGGAAACGTCTGCTGCGGCAGAGCGCGCAGTCAAGGCACCGCCTCCAGAAGCTAAAGCCCCATTGCCAGAGGAGCCCAAAGGCGATCCACTTGCGGATCCCGATAGTGGCATTATTGACGGCCGCAAGCGTCCTGGATATCAGCAGCGCCTGCCCGACAAAGTTACGCAAGATAATATCGGCGCGGTGCGTCCGCCTCCGCCCGAGGCATTTCCAACCGAAGAGTTTCCAATTCCGGACCGGTGGCGACTGATCCAGTCTTTAGGGCTGGTTAAGGAACGCTGGTTCGACCCCTATAATCAGAATACGTATAAAGGTGACCGCCCTATAAATCGCGCCAAAGTTCCATGGCTGCCTATCAAGGGCGATGATTGGTTTTTCATTGCGAGCGGGGTTAGCGACACCGTTGTGGAGGCGCGTACCTTTCCGATCCCGGTCGGCGTCCAGACCACAGAGCGTCCCGGCAATTTGGATATTTTTGGCAAAGACGGCAGTGAGGTATATTCGCAGACGTTTATCCTTGGCGCTGCCCTCATTAAGGGCCTAACCGCTTTCAAGCCGCCTGACATAGAATATCGCGTCGCGCTTGCCCTCAACGTCAATTATGTGAACGTACCGGAAAAACGCGTGCTGTTTGTTCAGCCCTCAAAGCCTTCGCATCGGCTCGACCATTTTCTGGGCCTACAGGAATTGTTCGTTGACTATCACGTCCGCAATACATCGGATCGTTATGACTTTGAATCAATCCGTGTCGGCATCCAGCCGTTCCAAAGCGACTTTCGAGGCTTCCTGTTCAACGACCAGCAACTGGGCATCCGCTATTTCGGCAGCCGTGATAACAACCGCTGGCAATATAATCTGGGCGCGTTCTGGCGACTGGAAAAGGACACCAATTCCGGTTTGAACAGCGTTGTGCAGCAACCCCGCAATGACTGGGTTTTCATCGGAAATCTATACCGGCAGGATATGCCATTCCCCGGTCTGACCAGCCAAATTACAGCCGTCTACAATATGAATCGTGAGAAAAATCGGGTCGAAATTGATGACAATGGCTTTCCGGTCCGACCTGCGTTGCTTGGCAATTTGCGTGGCCGGAATTACGACGTTGTCTATCTCGGCTATAATGCGGATGGCCGGATTGGACGGGTCAATCTAACTGCATCAATTTATGGCGCGTTCGGTACCGATAGTCAAAATTTCTTCACAGGCCAAAAGGGTAAAATTCGCGCCGGTTTTGCGGCTGCTGAGGCCAGCTACGACCTCGACTGGATGCGTTTCCGGTTGTCGGGCCTCTACGCCAGCGGTGACAAAGATCCGTTTGATAATAAGGAAACTGGCTTCGACGCGATATTTGAAAATCCGATTTTTGCCGGAGCCGACACAAGCTACTGGATACGCCAGACAATACCCTTTGCCGGCGGCGGCCGCGCAATCAGCATCAACGGCCGCAATGGCATATTAAATTCGCTGCGCTCGTCCAAAGAACAAGGCCAGTCGAATTTCAACAATCCTGGCACGATATTGCTTGGCGCGGGGGCCGATTTTGATCTGACGCCGACGGTGCGGTTGTCAGCAAACGCCAACTATTTGTGGTTCGAAAATACATCAAATCTTAGAGTACTCCGTTCTGAGGGTAGCATTCCAAAAGATATCGGTTGCGACCTGTCAGCAGCAGCTATATGGCGACCCAAAGCTACGCAGAACATCGTTTTTCGGTTGTCGGCTGCCACGTTGTTACCCGGCAAAGGATTTAAAGACTTGTTTACAAACCGACCGCGCGACAAGCAATATTACTCGCTGCTCGCCAACGTGATATTAACCTACTGATGCGCGCCGATTTGGTCTTGAACCGTAACCGGATTTGGACAGTCATTTTACTGCTGCTATGTTGCGTGTTTGCAGCCTCATTGGCCTATGCTGCGGACAAGGAAAAGCCAGTTGAGCGCATCTACCCGACCTTTCCCCCTGCACCGCGTACGCAAGAAGCGTCAGATGTGCTGGCAAAATCATCGGGCTGCTATTCATGTCATATCCAAACCGACGCGCCGACCATGCACAGCTCGCCAGCCGTGCAACTAGGTTGCGTTGATTGTCATGGTGGCGATCCAAAAGTCATGGGTGATTCCAACCTGAAACATGATGACCCAGCCTATGTCGCAGCGCGTGACAAGGCACACGTCCTTCCCAAATATCCAAAAAGCTGGCATTTTCCTTCGTCTGCCAATCCCAAACGCAGCTACACCTTGTTGAACCAAGAAAGCCCAGAATTTATCCGGTTCAACAACCCAACTGATTACCGCGTCGTGCGAGAATCCTGCGGTGCATGCCATATGGAAGTGATCGAAGCAGGGGAGCGTTCACTGATGGCAACAGGTGCGATGCTCTGGGGTGGGGCTGCGTATAACAACGGTATTTTGCCCTACAAAAATTATGTTACTGGTGAGGCGTATACCAAGCACGGCGAAGCGGCGAAAATTATGTCACCTGGAAGCCCCGTTGGAACAGTGACAGAGGAACAGAAAAAACGTGGCGCGCTGGCCGAGCTTTATCCACTGCCGATGTGGACAGTTGTGCCTCCCGGCGATGTGTTCCGTGTATTTGAACGCGGCGGGCGCAATGTGAATACGCAGTTTGCCGAAGTTGGATTACCCAACCCAACTGGCAGCATACAACGGTTAGAAGAGCCGGGGCGTCCCGATCTCAAACAATCCAACCGCGGTCCAGCTACCGGTTTGCGTGTCGCGATTCCCATTCTCAACATACACAAAACTCGGCTCAACGACCCCTTCACGTGGTTTATGGGGACAAATGATCAGCCGGGTGATTATCGCCACTCAGGCTGTGCGGCCTGTCACGTCATCTACGCTAACGATCGGGAACCTAGACACAGCCTAGGCTATTCACAATATGGCCGCGACGGACAGACGCAGACAATCGATCCGACCATTGCCAACAAGATGGAGCCAGCTGATCATGATGACAAAGGCCACGGCGCTGTGAAAGATCCCGGCCATGATGAAGGACCGATCAAGGAAAAAGGCCACCCCCTGCGTCATATATTTACCCGCGCCATCCCAACATCGCAGTGCATGAATTGCCACATGCATCAGCCCAATATCTTCCTGAACAGTTACCTCGGTTACACGATGTGGGATTACGAATCCGATGCGCCTTCAATGTGGCCGCAGAAGCAGAAATATCCGACAGCCGCAGAAAAGTTCAAAGTTCTCGACCGCAATCCCGAGGCCGCCGCACCCAAAGGCAAATGGTCTGATCTTGATTTCTTGCGTAATGTGTATGATCTCAATTCCAACCTGAAAGATACACAGTTTGCCGACTATCATGGCCATGGTTGGAATTTCCGCGGCATCTTCAAACGTGACCGTGAGGGCAATCTGCTTGATGCAGATGGCAAGATAGTGGCGCCTGACGATCCTGAAAAATGGCGCAAAAAGGGTGAGGGCAAATTTGTTGAACCTGGAGTAAATCCCGGCAAGACGGTGCATATGATGGATATTCATGCCGAAAAAGGGCTGCAATGCGCAGACTGCCATTTCGCGCAGGATAGCCATGGCAATGGATTGATCTATGCGGAGGTCGCCAATGCTGTCGAGATAGGCTGCAAAGATTGTCACGGCACTGCCGACGCTTACCCTACGCTGCTGACATCTGGTCCGGCTGCGCGCCCACAGGGTAATAATCTCGCGTTGCTCCGCAATGCCGATGGTCGGCGTCGTTTCGAATGGCTGTTTGAACCCGATGGCAGTCGCAAGCTAATGCAGAGGTCTATCGTTGATCCCAAGCTAGAATGGGAAGTCAGCCTAGTTAAAGACAGCATGAACCCCGGAAGTGGGCATTTCAATGCTAAAGCAGCGCGCGCCAAGCTTATGGGACGCGTGGGCAAGGAAACTGGCGACTATAAATATGGACTTGATGTCCCCGTAGACGAACGCGCCCACGGTGACGATAAAATGACATGTTTCACCTGCCATCTTTCATGGACCACGAGTTGCGGCGGATGCCATTTGCCAATTGAGGCCAATTGGAAAACCAAAACGCATAAATATGAGGAAGAAGAGACACGCAATTTCGCGACCTATAACCCGCAGGTTACCCGTGAAGATATGTTCCAGCTCGGGCGGCATCAGACGACCAAGGGCAATATGATCGCACCCGTTCGGTCTACTTCTGCGCTGGTCCTGTCGTCAACGAACGTCAACCGCGAGCGCATCTATATCCAACAGCCGCCCATCAGCTCGATCGGATTTTCCAGCCAAGCCTTTGCTCCGCATTTCCCACACACGGTCAGAAAAACTGAAACGAAGCAGTGTACCGATTGCCATTTGTCAGCAACTGGAGACAATAACGCCATCATGGCGCAGTTAATGCTGTTGGGCACAAACTATGTAAACTTTCTCGGTTTGAACGCGTGGGTCGGATTGGAAGGCGGCTTTGAAGCAGTGCGTGTTACCGAGTGGGACGAGCCGCAGGCAGTGATAGGCTCTTATCTTCAGCGCTATGCTTATCCGGATTATTACAAGCTACACGTGGACCAAAATGGACGCGAGCTAAAAAACTGGGTGCGCGGCAAGAAATTTGACAAAAATCTTTCGGGTGAAACCGACGCGGAAGAGGAGTTCGCCAACATTGTTCAAGGTACCGGCGACAAAGTTGGCTGCCTGCAACTGCGGGGTGAATATATGTATGTGGCGCAGGGAAATCGTGGTTTTCAGGTTTATGACGTTGCCTCGATTGCCAATAAGGGCTTTTCCGAACGGATCTTGTCAGGACCGTTTTCCAAACTTGGCCACAACACGCAGATCAAATCGAAGAACGCGACTTGTATGGCGCTGGCAACCAACCAGCCGATCAGCCCATTGCGCAACACACCCGAAATGCGTGAAGCCAATCAGGAGCAGGCATTCCACCCCATCTATAATTTTGCGGTTATTACCGATAGCGTCGAAGGGCTTATCCTTGTCGATGTTAACACAATGGCTGATGGGGAGTTCCGCAATAATTTCCTAAAGCGTGCGGTGACTTGGAACGATCAAGGCGTGTTGAAAGGTGCGCGTCATATTACGCTTGCGGGACATTATGCTTATGTGACCGCCGATGTCGGGCTGGTGGTCGTAGATCTCGATAACCCAATGCGGCCAAAAACAACGGCTGTGATTAAACTTAACGATGCGCGCGCGTCAGCGATCCAATTCCGCTATCTTTGGGTCAGTGATGCGGAGGGCGTAAAGTTATTTGACGTCACAAAGTTGGCCGAACCAGTAGCCGTGCCGCAAGGCACCATCGCGCTGGCCAATGCCCGTAAACTCTATGTCGCGCGCACATATCTATATATTGCCGCCAAGCAGGATGGCTTGGTCATCGTCAATGTCACAAAACCCGCAGCGCCGTTGATATATCTCAGAGAAACATTTGGCGGGCAGTTGTCGGACGCCGAAGATGTTGTTGTGGGCTCCACCAACGCCTCGGCTTTCGCGTATGTCGCCGACGGCAAAAACGGTATGAAGGTTATCCAACTAACTTCTCCGTCGACCCAGCCCAATTATTATGGCTTTTCACCTGCGCCAAAACCGGAACTGATTGCGTGGGCAAAAACGCCTTGGCCAGCTCATGCCATTTCCAAGGGTATCGACCGTGACCGTGCCGTAGATGAAAGCGGAAAACAGATTGCGGTGTTTGGCAGGCTGGGTTCGCGGCCATTTACTCGGGCGGAAATGGAGAAGCTTTTCCTTAACAGCCTTGGCAAGCCCTACATGGTAACTGACGAAGCGAAGGTCACCAACTGGCGGCCGCCCTTGAAATTACCTAATTAGGGCGCTCGCCAATCAACTGTTTGATGAGCGGCTGTAAATTGACATCATATTTAGCCAGCATGGCATGGTCGCCTGCATTGTCAAAATGCGACACAAGTTCCCGTCCGTTCCAGAAGTGCAGCGCATAAGCCGGCTGATCGGCGATAATCATGGGACGGTTGTCTGGCTTTTCCGGATCAATCGGGTTCAAGTCCAACGTCACTTGCGCCGCGGTTGAGGAACATATCGCAACGGCCGTCCCCTGCCACGGCACAGCAACTGATCTGTGGACATGGCCGCACATTATTCCCTTTATATTAGGGGCGTCCTGAATGGCGTTCGTGAAGTTGCTGACCCATTGCTCTTCAGCATAGGTATTCATCCACGCGATGCCGATTTCGACAGGTGGATGATGCATGCCAATAATGGTCGGAGTGTCACGGTCTTGTGCAAGTGTCGTTCGAAGCCATTTCGCGCGCGTGTCACAAAAAGCACCGCCGTGACGCCCCTCTTCCAGAGTGTCGAGTATTAGTATCCGAACACCGCCTGCTTCCAACGCATATTGCACGAAACCATCTGCGACAGGAAGTTCAGGAAATTGCGCGGTAAAATTGCTTCGGATATCATGATTGCCAAGACACATATGAACTGGAAAACTACAGATGCTAAACGCATTGGCCAACTGCCTATAGCTTGCAGCATCACCATGTTCAGTCAGATCACCTGTGGCAATGAGCATGTTGGGTCGATTGGGACCATCGTTCAAATGCCGCAAAACCTGATCAAGGCGCTGGCGGTTGAACTCGCCAGGATTATCCTTCTCAAAGCCCAAATGGATGTCCGTAACCTGAGCGATTAACACAGCAAATCCTTCATTCTATTTGCGTGCCTTGTCATTCTCTATTCTGGTTTTGCTAAGATCCCGTTTACGCGTCATATCAAATTTCGGCACCCATGGCGCACCTTCATCCGTATGGAAACTATGGCACATTGCACAACTTGAAGGCACATCTGCGTTGGACGCCTCACCGCCGTGGCAAGTTCGGCACGTCTTGATGCCGGGCAGCAACAATTCGCTGGCACTGCCAGATGTTTTTGCCGCGTGGCAAGATGAGCAGGTTTCAGTGTCATGCGCCGCATGGTCGAACCAGCCCTTCATCATATAACGCGATGTTTGATAGACCTTTTGCACCTGCCAATTGTCTGAACCGGCAGGTGGCTCGATTACCGTATGGCAGTCATAGCATGCACCACCCTTTGAAAAGACCGAGCGGATGGCGCTGTCGGCGCGGCTATAATTCACACTTCCAAAATAGGCATAATATGGCTGGCTGCTGGCATAGCCCCCGGGGCGTTTGCGTCCTTCCATGACTTGCTGCGTACGCACACGGTAAGGGCCACCTGCTCGATAGAAGGCACGTATGTCAGCAACGACCATTTTTGGATTGCCGTGGCGCAGCGTTCGGACCGTGTCGCCGATCTTTTCAATACCCAGACTGTGACACATCGCGCAACTCTGCTCCATATCGATTGGCTGGAACTGAACGCCATCGGGGGTCTTTACATGGCAATCCTTGCAATCAAGCGCCTGACCAAAACCAAATTGCTTACCCATCCCCCCAGCCATACGCGCGACACCATTCGTCTTCGACAGATGCACATTGTGCGGGAATTTCAATCCGCTATCTTCCACTGGCTTTTGATCGAGCGATATCCGCTCTCGTTTCGGTGGAGAGCCGTTCGCCGTTATCACCTCTGGCTTGAATTGGGGATGCGCAGTGCCGAAATCACCCGCATTGGCAATCTTGGTGTCGGTCAGCCGCTTGTCCATATCGGTATGGCAGCTACTGCAAAATTGCTGCTTGGTATCTTCCATTGGTCCAGCGCCTTCATGCTCGGTATGGCATTCAACGCAGCGACCCTCGGGACGGTTAAAACCATCAGCGATTTTACGCGATATTTTTCCATCCCAATTCAGCGGAGCTTTGGCAAGCTTAAGCCTTTTGGGATCGGCATGGTCGTGGACATCGTCATGGCAAGCGACACAGGAACTATCCGGCACCGCAACAAATGCTTCGGTATGGCAAGACTGGCAATCCATTCCCAATCCGGCATGCGACGACGATAGCGACCCGCTGCTCCACAGACTGTCAGCATGAAAGCCCGCCGGACGCTTTTCCAAGTTTTGATAATTGTAAAATGTCTGGATGGGCCAAAACAGAAGTGCCAACAGAATAATGATCGACAATGCCCAGGCCATTTGCCGTCTACTGGGCATTAGAGCCCGTAACGTGAACAGGCCAATTTCATCCTTTTCCTGGGTCGAGTCCGACAGCACTTCGATGCGTTCTGCGGTAATGACGACTACGTTATCTTCGACAGAAATGACCAACAAATGGCTGCCAAAGCGCAGCTCAGCGCCACCCGCCGGGTCAATAATCGCTTGCGACGTCTTGCTACCATCTACCTCAAAACCGTTCCCAGCGAGCGCCACAACGTCAAGCTTGCCATTTTCCTGCAACGTCAGCCGGGCATGGCGCAGTTCAACGGCCAAATCGGCGAGGTGGATTTCGCACGACGCGTCACGGCCAATTATAATCTCACGCACATCATGCGGATAAGCACGGATAATTTCCCGGTCATCGGAGGTGCGCGATATTTGGCGGATAAGAAAGCTCATGCTACAATCACCAGTAGAAAAAGACGCTAACGATATGGGCGACAAGCGCGGCAATGAGCGCGAATGTCAGCGGCACGTGCAAATAGAGCCATATTTCGAGCATGGACTTTAACTGCAAATGCTTTCGTGTCCGCGCTAGGATCGCCCTTTTGCGTCCCAAAAGCGAGCCCACTTTCTCCAAAGGATCATCCTTGCCCCCCGGCTGACTTCCCATGATAAGCAGAATTTCGTCATGCGCCTTGCGCGTCTTGCAAGTGGGGTAACGATTAGCCATCCTGCGGATAATGCCGCCACCAAACGGATCTTGGTCGAGCGAACTTCGCACAAGTTCGGCATGGTTTTGATCAAGCGGTTGCGCTGCGTCATGAAGCTGCCGGTCAATCGACCGCAAAGAAGCAAGCATTTGTGCCTCGGTCGTCTGGTCGCGATTGGCGCTCATAACCCTCGGCAAGGTTGCGTAGACGGAAATGCCCCAGACACCCGACAAGATAACAATCATCATTAATACGTAAGCGAGTGTGTGGACGTTCCATCCAAGTTGGAACCCTGTGTGCAGCGTCCCGATCACAATCAGGCTAAGCCCAAGATAGACATGCGCCGAAGTCCATGCCTTTAGGGACCAATGGCCGCGCGACATCTTGCGTTTGCGAATACCTATTAGACTGAGCCACAAGATTATCAGGACGCCAATAGTACCCAATGTGTAGCCGAGCCAGCTGCCGCCATTGTGGCGCGGCTGGACATCAATCAAAAGATAACTGACTATGGCCAAGAGCGAAATTATAGTTGCGATTTTTAGCCAGCGAAAATTCTCATGGCGCAAGAACCCCTCATGCGTCCCGTCGCTCCGCACTCGCCCGGACTGTGCTGCCTGCCGAGCCATCAGCCGGCCTCGCCTTCAAGTCTCGCGACCGTCAGAAACTTCTCGGGGGATACGCGTATCGCTGCGCCAGTGGGGCAGGCCCTCACACAAGCAGGGCCGCCATCAATGCCAGAACACATATCGCACTTAATTGCCTTCTTGGGCTTAGCTACATTGGGGTCAGCATTTTTATAAGACCATTTCTTACTCGGCTCGCCTGGCCCCGGCCCCATACCCAACATCATCCAACTTAGTAATCCGGGCTTTTTCGGTGGCTCGGCCTCCATCCGGATAACGCCGTAAGGGCAGTTGCGCTGGCAATTGCCACACCCAATGCAGGTATCGTCAATGAATACCTCGCCATCGGGACCGCGGTGAATGGCATTGGGAGGGCAATCTGCCATACAATGCGGATGTTCGCAGTGACGACATGACGTGGGCACATGAAGATGCGCATACGTCCGACCCGCCTCGCGGTCTAAGCGTGACAAACCCTCATGACTGTCGGCACAAGCTTTTTCACAGTTATCGCATCCAACGCATAGACTTTCGTCTATCAACAGCACATCGGTCGCTTCACCCATTCCGTTCTCAACAAGGAAATTGGCAACGTTGGAATACATATCGACGACGCTGGAAAAACTATCTTTCTTGGCTTCGATAAATGCGTTGAGGTCTTGCCGCGATGCCATGTCTGATTTGATCCGCGCCAGCAGTTCCGGTTTCATCTCCAGCAGTGCTTTGAACGCAGCGCCGTCGAGTTTGATGACTTCGGATTTGACCGCTGCTTTAACAGTAGCGGTTCGGCGGGTATTTCCGATCAGCGCCATTTCGCCGACATAGGACCCCGCGGGAAGATAGGACAGAAATACCTGTTTCCCGGCGACCTTCCTTTCAACGATCATAGAGCCTTGGCGGATGATGAAAATGTCATCGCCTTCATCGCCTTCGGTAATTACCGACTTACCCGCGCTCACTGTCTGGATTTCGCTATTGTCCAATACTTCATTCAAATCTGACGAAACAAGTCCGGACCCGAAAAGCTGGAGCAATTGGCGTTCGGTTGCGATGCGTTCAATTGCACGCTTGGCTGCGGGCACCGAACTCTGCAACTTCAGCGCGGCAGTGCGCGAGATTTCAACGCAGATAGAATCCTCGCCAGCGCGGATCGTAGCCCCGCGCCGCCGACCCGAAATCAATCCGACTTCTCCGAAGATTAAGCCGGTGTTGATAGGAACAATTTTGGTCGGATCATTTGCGTCGATCAATACCTCGACCGAACCGCTAGCGATGGAAAACAAAGATGACCCGGGATCGTTACGTTCAAAAATCGTTTCTCCGCCTCGGTAAAATCGCGCTTCGGAATCGAGCATAAACTCACGCATTTGCAACGGCGTCAGGCCGTTCAATATCGTGATATTGGACCGCATAAATTCAAGCCATTCCTCGACACTTTTGCGACCTGGCAAATCTTTGAACTTGGCCTCGAGGATTGGCTCATCTGCTGGTTTCAATGCATTATTACCATTGATGAATTCAACAACATCATAGCCCTGGTTCATGCAATGCTTAATCAGCGGATAGCCTGCCAGAGCGCCGATGACGTAGATACCCTGCTTAGTTGATTCAAAGGAAGGCGACAATTTTGGAAATGCAACACGGTCTTCGCTGGTAAACTCCACGCCACAACTCTCGATGAATTTACGCGGCGGTGCCGACCCCATACGCGCGATAATCCGATCGCACTTCACCTTTGCTTCGCCATCTGGCGTATCATAGGTGATAAATCCAGGCTCAACCAGCGTGGGCGTTGTGCCCGTCCGTACAATCACCCGACCGGTATCGCGCGCAGCGATTAAGGCTTTAATATTGGCATCTTTGGCGGTTGTAAACTCTGCGTTCCGGTTCACAATTGTAACCGTGTTGCGTTGCTCAGGATCCGCCGCGAGACCCAGCGCGTTCTCTATACCGGCATCACCCGCGCCGATCACGGCAATATGTTCGTCGATATAGGCGCCAGGGTCATCAAGTGTATATTGGATATGGGATAACCCGCCGCCATCGCAACGCATCAAATTGGGGTTCCCTTGCGTCCCGATGGCAAGGATGACGGTTTCCGCTTCGATGACGGCGCCGTCGGTCATCTGCAAACTGAAACTGCCCTGCTCTCCTTCAATCGCTTTGACCTCTGAATGGTAGCGGACATTAACCTTGTGGTCGCCGGCTTGACTGTCCCAAGTATCAAGTATGAATTCACGCTTCCCTGCGTCAAAGTCGACATCGGACCGCAGGACCAGTTGGCTGGGCGTCGCCATGACATGCTTGCCCTTTTGATACTTATAAATGGTGTCAGAAAGGTGATCGGTCTTTTCAAGCAACACATGCGTCAGACCTAAGACAGCAGCGCGCGAGGCAGCGCTCAGTCCGGCCGGGCCAGACCCAATGATTGCAACGCGATATTGTGTTGTCACGCCCTTATTCCCCCATCATGACCAAACTGGCGATTTTACCCTCGGACGAGGCAGTGATACGTAACCTAGCTAATTTCCATTTACTTATTAACGATACTTTACCAACTCTTACAAATAGTGCTACCCCCTATTTGATTTTAAATTAGGACATTTATGACCGAAACAGTTGAAACATCGAAAATTCCAAGGGCCGTTCTCTTGGGCGCCCTCGTCATTTTCATCATAGCCATTGCCTTCGGCGTGTCACGCAACTTTGGCAGCGAGGGCAAACTAAACTCTGCTCCGGACCTAAAGGGCATTAGTGCGAATGCAGCCGGACCTGATGCCGTAATCGCTTCGCTGGAAGAACGAACGCGCAAGGATCCAGGTGATGTGGAGGCATGGCAGTTACTTGGTTGGTCTTACTTCGAAAATGGCAGATATCTTGATTCGGCCAATGCTTACGGCAAGGCAACTAAACTAGAGCCAGCTCGCGCAGTATATTGGTCATCGCTTGGCGAGTCTTTGGTGATGGCCGACGAAAGCAACCCAATGCCAAAAGCAGCCAAAGCCGCCTTTGATAAAGCTATAATACTTGACCCAAAAGATCCACGATCCCGCTATTTTCTTGCCGTCAGTAAAGATTTGGATGGCGATCACAAAGGCGCGATCAACGATTGGTTGGAGTTATTGAAAGACACTCCGAAGGATGCTCCTTGGGAAGGCGACCTTATCCGGACCGTCGAGCAAGTCGGAAAAATTCACAAAATCGATATTACAAAAAGTTTGGCAAGCGCCCAAAAAATACGGGCAAGCGACTTATCGGGAACCCTAAAAAGCATTGCGGCAGCTCCCATACCTGGACCGAGCAAAACAGATATGGCGCAAGCGGCCAAGCTGCCGCCCGGCCAACAACAGCAAATGGTTACGTCAATGGTAGAAGGACTGGAAACTAAGCTTGCGAACAATCCTAAAAACGTAGACGGTTGGATCATGCTGATGCGTAGCCGCATTACATTGGGTGAAACGGCTAAGGCAAAGGCAGCACTTACAAAGTCAATCGCTGCAAATCCGGAAGCGCAAAGCAAGCTGCTGAGGGAAGCTAAAATACTCGGTGTTCCGGGCACTTAACTTCGGCGGAGCAGCAACGGTTAACGACCTTACAGAAGCCCTGAGGCCAGCGAATTCAGACCTTACCAGAATAAGCGCGCCTGATTCGAGGTGTTTTGTTTGCTGCCACCGCCCCTTACTTTACAACACTTTACAACACTTTACAACACTTTACAGTAGGCTCTGACACCAGTAATGAAGACCAATCGAGTGACAACGCGTTACGGCGAATGTTGTAACGATTTCCTGAGAGTGAAATATTTATTTTTTTTCGAGCATTTTTTTCGGCTTTCTTAATTGTGTGGGCACATTCTGCCGCACTCGCTTCGAATGCAACCCCGGGGCTGGAAACGCTATCGGGAGAAAAATGCGAACTTAAGGGAGTGGCTCAACAGTCGCCCAGCAGTGTGTTTGTCGATGACCGGCAGTTACTATGTGGTGGGTTGGCAGTCGGCAGGTTTGCCCGCCTTTTGTTTCCCGAGAATAGCACAGATACCGGCAGGCAACCGCTCGAGCGCGCCTTCAACGCAGCAAAGAGTGAACTGCTGCTCAATACCCAATTGAACTGCGAACCAGAGAGATACTTGCCGCGTGACGGTATATTTGTTCTCACCCTGCCGTGCAGAAGTTCAACTGATGGTTGGCCGATCTTATTGCTCGCGCAGATCAGCGGCGGAACGCTGAACATCGTTCAAGGTCCTGCGTCAGCTTACCCGGCCCTATTGGCAGCACTCGGCCTGCAGTATGATGCAAACCGAACCCTTCTAGCCGCAGAAGTCCGAGCTCTGTGGTCGGCCCCGATAGTCATCGGAAGCGAAGTCGACCAGGCATTGATTAGTGAGCTCTGGTCGGATGCCAGGCTTGCAAACAGCCGCTTTGCTTATGCCGAAGCCGAACAGGCCTTGCGCAGGGCGCTTGATGTTCAAATTCGCATTTTTGGCGAAGATGACGTTGTAACCAACGCGCTTTTTCTCGATATGGCGATGATAGTTGCAAACCTTGGTCGATTTGACGAGTCAGATGGCCTGCTGCGCCGCGCAGCCCCGATCATAGAACGGTCGCCAAGCCCCGCCGAGCGAGCCCGCCTTGCAACGTATAGGGCTAACATATCAGCGTTGCGCGGCGATTATATCGCGGCCCGTTCGGAAGCCAGCGATGCAGTCGCGCAGTGGCGCGCAATATCCGACGCGCGCCCTGTTACCGACGATACAGCCTTGGCTCGAGGGGAAATGGCCATGGCCTTGAACCTAGAGGCCTTTGTGTTGATGCGCAGCGGTGACACAACCAGTGCTAATGTGCTTGCAAGCCAGGCGTTACTGGCGCTGGCAGCCGCGCCTGCAACGCCGGTTTGGTGGCGCGCTGATATAATGGGTGTGCTTGGCGAAACCAGCCTGTCAGATGGTCGACTGGCAGCCGCCGAAACTTACTTCAACACTGCGATCAGGATCCGCAAGGATGCGTTTGGTGAAGGCGCCGGCACCCTGCGATTGCGCACGGCGCTGGCGCGCGCCTACCAAGCAGAGAACATGAATACAAACGCCATCATTGCTTATCGGGAAGCGCTTACCCTCGCCCGCGGTCTGCCGCGCGACAGTTTACCGTTCACTGATGAAGACTTGATGCCGCTGGCAGCGGCAGTCGTCAATTATAGCGCAGATATTGCCGACGAAAAGCAACGTCAGGGTTTGTTTACCGAAGTTTTTGACGCCTTTCAACTTGCCCGCAAGCCAGGCCGCGACCGCACAGTTGCTTTAACGGCCATGCGGCTCTCGTCAGGCTCCGCCGAATTGTCAGCCTTATTGCGGCGCGTCGAGGACTATAATCGTGAGATGGCCCGGTTTCAAAGCGAACTGGCCCAGCAGCAGGCGCTTGCAGCCGATGACCGTAATCCCGAAACAGAAGACGCGCTCATTGCGCAGATCGCCAACCAAGCGCCCCGCATCGCAGCAACGCGCGCAGAAATCGCCACGCAGTTTCCCGACTATCAAGCTCTAAAAGAAGAAATTTTGCCACGGATTGATGATGTGCGCTCCCGGCTAGACGACAATGAAGCCGTGATTACCTTCCTGCTTGGTAGGGAAAAATCATTTGTTCAGGTAATCAGGCGCAATGGAACGATCGTTGCGGAAGTGTCGGCTGGCGCAGGCGATATCGACGCAAGTGTAAAAATCTTGCGCCGCGGACTTGAAATAGAAGGACGCTCGGTTGCTGATTTCGATCTTGATACCGCACACCAACTCTTTTCCCAATTGCTTGGACCGGTCGTCTCGAAGCTCGACGGAATAAAGCGTCTAATTATCGTGCCGTCAGGAGCCCTGGCCAGCCTGCCATTCGGCCTACTTGTCACTGCGCCGCCAGATAACAAAAACTATAGCAGCGCCGCTTGGCTTTCCAGCCAATTTGCTATCACTAACAGCCCGTCAATCACCAGCTTCGTTGCTCTCCGCTCCACGCGGCTTGTCGGCAAGCCGCGCCACCTTTTGTTGGCCGTCGCCAACCCGCAGCTCGCACCCCCGCCGAGTAATGGACCCACAGGTTCAAAAGCGACGCGGGTTGGGTTTGCGGGCCTATTAAACAGCTGCCGCAGGGATGCCCCTGCATCACCCGAAACAATTCGCATGCTGGCCGCGTTGCCCGAAACCGCCAGCGAGGTTGCAGCAGTGGCGGCGGCACTCAAGGCACCTGACGCAGAAATTATGCTCGCCGAGAATGCAACCGAAGTCAATCTGCGCAGCAAGTCCCTGTCGGACTATCGCATATTGTATTTCGCTACCCACGGCGTCTTGCCTGGCGAATTGAAATGCGAATCCGAGCCAGGCCTCGTGCTCACACCGCCTGCTACAATTGCTGCAACGCGCTCAGCCGACGGATTGCTTGACGCCAGCGAGATCGCCGCACTGGAACTTCGCGCCGACCTCGTAGTGCTGTCAGCCTGCAATACCGCCTCGGACGGCGGCGGAAAACTTGGCGGCGAGACCCTGTCGGGGCTAGCCGAAGCCTTTTTCCATGCCGGCGCCCGCAGTTTGTTAGTCAGTCATTGGCAGGTGCCATCGGCGGCGACTGCGCGTTTGATGATCGATGTCTTTAAGGCCGTCGGAGCCAACCCAGAGCTTTCGATAGATACAGCCCTTGCTCAAGCGCAACTTAAGGCAATAGCAAATCCGGCAACGGCTCACCCCTTCTTCTGGGCGGCCTTTGTGTTGATCGGCGATGGTGCATCATCTCCGCTTAACGAGAGAGTGGCGGCATGAATTGCAAGGCGCTCGCTGTGGGGCTTGCGCTCGTCCTTGCCTGGCCCGCCCTTGCCACGCCGATGATCGTCGTTGAAGCGCGCGGTGGCGGCCTAAAGCCCGGGATGCGAATCGATAGCGCGCGATCGGTTAAGCTCGTCGAGGGCGAAAAGATAGTTCTAGTCGCGCCGGATGGCCGGATGTCCACATTGCGTGGCCCCTATTCTGGTCCAGCAGTCCGAAACGCTGGATCGGTTCAGAACCCACGCACGGCTTTGGCTGCACTCATCGCCACCCGCAACGACCGTGCCAGCTCCGTCGGGGCAGTTCGGTCCGGAGCAAGTGCCGCGCCATTGCCAGAGCCTTGGCTTATCGACATCTCGCGCGGCGGCGACCGTTGCATAAAAGAAGGCGAAAAGCCGGTATGGTGGCGTCCGGAGAGCCTTACCGAACAGGCCTTTTCAGTATTTCCCGTTGATCGCTCATGGCGCGCCGATTATGTATGGAAGGCGGCTACAGATCGCATGACGCCTCCAGATATTGTCGGCCTTGACGATTTAAAAACCTTCATAATTCGTGCCAGTGGTCAGGAATACCCTGTTCGTGTCAACATAATACCGCGTGATATCGACGATCCTCTGGTGGTCAGCGCCTGGATGCTGGAAAAGGCATGCGTTCAGCAAGCTGATTCATTTCTAAGGGTGATCGGCAAAGACCTTGACGAAAGCGCAGCGTCGCAAGGCAATATCGAAACGCAGACCGAGGCATTACAACGATGAACCGCGCAACCCGGCAGGTCTTGGCCGCGATCGCAATTGCGTTTGCCGCGACGTTTCTAGGTGGTGGCAGCGTCAAATTCATCGCGCCGCTGGCGAACCTGGAAACAAAGCTCGCTGACATTCGTGTCGCAGCGATGCAGCCCGCGATACCTCCATCTTCGGATGTGGTAGTCATCGCCATCGACGAGGCGACACTAGCCGCATTTTCTTATCGATCGCCGGTTGATCGGGGTCTTGTTGCCGATTTGATCGAACAACTTGAAGACAAGGGCGCCGCCGCCATCGGGGTTGACATCATCGTCGATCAACCCACAGAAGCCGTAAAAGATGAACGACTTCGCAAGGTCATCCGTTCGACAAGCACGCCGCTGGCCTTCAGCTTCAGTTCGGCCCCCAATGTCGTTAATGCCGAACAGCTTGCTTATATGGAGGCGTTTGTTCCGGAAAATAAGCGCGCAGAGGCAAACCTGCTGACCGATCCGTTCGACGGATTGGTCCGCCGCATCAACCCCGGCGGCACTGTCGTTAATGGACAGCGCGTTGACACCCCTCAGCATCCAGCTGGATTTGTAAGGAAATTGGCTGGAATGGGCGGCATAAAAGCACCTCTGGTTCCAGTCGACATCGCCTGGCGTGCTCAACCAGATGCCGAAAATACGCCTTTCCCGACTTTTTCGGCAACTTATCTGCCGTTTTTGCCTCCCGAACTGATCAAGGGCAAGATCGTGTTAATCGGGGCAGTGCTATCGATCACAGATCGCCACAGAACCCCGCTATCCATAATTGACGATGGCGATCGGGGCAATATGCCAGGCGTTATGGTTCAGGCACATGGCATCACCCAGATGCTGGAAGGACGGCGTCCGCCAACGGTATCTGTTTCATGGACAATTGGGCTATTGGCGCTTTTCGCCTTAATCGGCACCGGATTAAGCCTGTTGCGAATGGGCATTGTCTTCAATGTCGGTATCAGCGTTGTAATCACGATTATATATTGGGTAGGCGCAATCTTGGGCTTTGGCAAAGGTTTGCCAATGTTGCCGCTGTTTGGACCGACGCTGTCGCTATTTCTCGCTTTGTGGATGATGGACCTCATTATTGGACGCGGCGAGCGCAAGCAGCGCGAATTTATTCAGAGCACATTTTCGCGGTATGTCTCGCCGGCAGTGGTCGACCAGTTGATCGCCGATCCGAGCTCGGTGCAAGTGTCGGGTACCAAGCGGGACGCGACCTTCATCTTTACCGATATCGCTGGCTTTACTACATTATCTGAAAAATTGGGAGCCGAAGAACTTTCCGAGGTTCTAAATGAATATCTCGACGGCGCATGCGAGATTATCCTGAAATATACTGGCACTATCGATAAATTCATCGGGGATGCCATTATGGCGATCTTCAACGCTCCGATACCGCAGCCCGATCATGCAGAGCGCGGAATTCGTTGCGCGCTCGAACTCGATGCTTATGCCGAAGCCTTCCGAAGGGACTGCAACGCTAGAGATATTCCCCTTGGCGTGACCCGCATCGGCATCCACAGCGGACTATCAATCATCGGCAATTTTGGCTCGAAATCGCGCATGGATTTCACTGCGCTGGGCGACACAGTAAACACCGCCGCGCGGACTGAAGGCGTCAACAAGTACTTCGGCACGCGCGTCTGTTGCACGCAACAGGTCGTCGACCAATGCCCCGATCTTGAATTTCGACCGATTGGCGACATTGTGCTTAAAGGCAAGGTGCAGGCAACGTGCCTATATACCCCTGTCGCCACTACCGATGCGCCTGAATTGATTGCGGGTTATCGCCGGGCCTATGCCTTGCTTGAAGCCAGCGATCCAGACGCTGTCGATTGTTTGGCGAGCCTTTCAAAGGATTTTCCGGAAGATCCCGTCATCCGTTTCCATCAGGATCGGATTGCACACGGGCTGCTTTCCTCGCGTGTGGTGATGGATGACAAATAAACTCCGATCTTTTGCATATGTTATGCCTATACTTTACGTTGCACCGACCTTGATGGCGTTGCACGCTGCGCCTGCCATTGCCCAAATCGTCCGGCTACCACCACAGGCGGAGATTTCGCGCCAGCGGATCCAACCGCTGCCCCTCCCAGACACGCCATTGCAATTGCGCATTCAGAACCCTGAAAAGGCCAGCGTTCCAAAAGCGGTGGATGAAATCGAGTTTTCTATCACCCGCATCAAGGTAACTGGTGCGACGCATTTTCCGGAAGAGCGCTGGCGCGCAATTTTTGCCTCACTTGAAGGCCAGAAAATCGTTTTGAGCGACCTGCGTGAGGCCGCTAATAAACTTGAAAATCTCTATCGCGCCGATGGCTTTTTTCTGACCCGGGTTTTCATCGCTCCGCAAGAGGTGCGCGACGGCACCCTTGAAGTACAGGTAGTCGAAGGGTTCTTAGCCAACGCTTTTGTTCAGGCACCTAACGATCCTAGCCGGAAGCTTACTCAGGCACTCATTAACCCTGTGCTCGGCCAGCGCCCGGTGCGCTTCCTTGATCTTGAACAAAGGCTGCTCCTGCTAAATGATACACCGGGCATGGCCGTGACAAGCGTGCTGCGCCCAGGGGGCACGCTGGGCAGTAGCGATATCTTGCTAACAGCCGTCAAGCCGCCAAGAACTGCCTTTGCCGCCGTCGATAATTCGGGTTCCGACGTCGTGGGGCCAATCAATTATTCGCTTGGCACAACGATCATTCAACCCTTTGGCAGGCCCGGGGCGCTTGACCTATCGCTGGCAATGTCCGGGGAAGGTTTTAGAGAGCTGCAGGCAGTTAGCGGACGATATGCAACGCCGCTTGGCAATAATGGTGTGGTGGGCAGCATCGGCGGGCTTGTCGCGCACGCCGCGCCAGGTGGGCTAATTCGTGATCTTAATGTACAAAGTCTATCGGGTTCGCTGAGCGGAAGTCTGCGCGTGCCATTGCTTCGGTCCCGAGCCAACTCCATCTATCTTGATGCAGGGATGACGGTGAACCGCAGCTTCGTCAAGGCGTTGGGCACAGAGATTAACGACGACAGGAGTACGGTTGCCAGCCTTGGCCTGCAGTGGCGACAGATCGGCTGGCTGGCGGGCGACATGACATTTGGCGTTAACCTGCTACATGGCCTTGACCTGTTCGGTGCAAACAATGCCAATGCGCCTTTGCCGTCGGTCCTTGGGTTTAATCCGCACTTTCTGCGGGCGACCTATCAATTCCAGCGCAATCAGCAAATCCGTGGCCCGATCGGCGCGAGCATGACATTGCAAGGCCAATATACAGCCAACCGCCTGCTCTCGGGGGAGCAAATCTCCTTTGGCGGGAGCGGCATCGGGCGCGGCTATGATCCATCATCAGTGACCGGCGAGCGCGGCATTGGGGTAATTGGTGAACTGCATGCATCACTTCCGGGCGTGCAGGTGCCCAACCTCATTGAGGGGGTCCAAGTCTATGCTTTTGCCGACTGGGCGCGAACCACGGCGCTCGCCTATGAGGAAACGCCCAAACAAAGCGCGGCCATTTCCTCGCTCGGAGTTGGAGCGCGGTTCACGCTGCTACGCCAGTTGTCGGTCGACACGCAGTTCTCTTCGGCGCGCCGAGCGCTTCCGGACGGCGTCAAAGGTGGCGGCCGCTTCACGCTCAGCGCAATTTTGCAGTTTTGAAAGACGATGTCATGACCAGCGCAAAAATTCGATCCGCCAATAATTGTCGAACATGCCGTCCGGCTATTCGCCGGCTGTCGTATCGGGCAACACTGGCGTTAGCGGTCGGCCTGCCTGCATTGGCCGCCGCCAATGCTGAGGAGGTGCCGTTCACGGTCGCACAAGGAAGTGCCACATTTGCTAGCGGCTCCGTTAGCAGCGGAAACAATGGGACTTTCACGGTTACACAGACTACCCGCCGAGCGGTGCTCGACTGGTCACGCATCCTTTTGCAAGCGGGCGAGACCTTAAACTTTGTCCAGCCTGATAGCCAGTCGATCACGCTTAACCGAAGCAGCGGGTCCGCAGCATTCCAAATAGACGGCACTATTAATGCGAATGGCCAAGTCTGGCTTCTCAACCCCAATGGCACGGTCATAGGCGCCACAGGCCGCGTCAATGCCGCCGGGTTCCTTGCCACCACGGCCAGCATCGATCCTGTTTCCTTCATGGACAACAGCACCGGGCGTTTTGTATTCTCTGGCGCAACCAACGCGGCCATTTCCAATTATGGTCAGATCAACGTGCCATCGGGATATGCGGTTCTTGCTGGCAGGAATGTCGCGAACATCAGTTCCAGTAACAACGAAGCGCTGATAAGCGCCAGTTTGGGTAAGATCGCCTTAGGTGGAGGCCGAGACTTTACGATTGACTTTGCCGGTAATGGGCTGGTGTCATTCCTAGTGGCCGACCCGGCGGAAGCCACCGCGGCGGGAGCCACCGTTAGCAATTTCTCAAACAGTGTCTCAAATAGTGGTAGAATTGTGGCCGATGGCGGCACTATCCTTATGACGGTACGCAGCGCTGTCGACATTATCGGCAACGTCATCAATACCACGGGCATCGTTCAGGCGCAGACCGTCAGCAGCGCTGCTGGCGTGATAACCCTCGATGCAGGCCCGACAGGACAGATATTTGTCGGCAACTTTTCCTCCGGCAGCACTTCCGTCGGCGGTGTTATCGATGCCACCGGTGCTGGCGGTGTGAATGGCGGTCTTATTAGCCTAACAGCTGCCGCTATCGATATTAGCGCAGCGAGCAAGATCAACGTTAGCGGCGAAAGCGGCGGCACTATAAATCTGGTGTTACCGGTTAACAGCGTGTCAGCCACTGACAGCGTGCCACCCAACCAAAATGCCAGGGCGGAGCTTAACATTGCATCAGGCGCGCAGTTGCTGGCGAATGCCGGAACCAATGGCACCGGAGGCAAGATAAATCTGCGCGGTGACCTAGCCAACTCGCAATCCCTCATGCGAATTTCGGGAATTTTGCAGGCCGATGGCGGGACAAGTGGCGGCGACGGCGGAACTATTGATATTCAGGCTTACAGGCTCGAGCAAAGAATGGAGGCATCTGCCCGCGCTAAAGCCGCCAGCGGTCTGGCCGGTAACATCAACATAACCTCGGCATCGATCGATGTCCTCGGCATGACGCCACTGTCTCTCGGCGACGATACAGTTGCGGCTAACGTACCCCTTGGCTTCAGTTTCAACTATAATGGTCAAGATTATAACAGTGTCGATGTTTCATCGAACGGTTTCCTGACATTTGGAAGCCTGAACGGTAACAGCTATTGCTGCAATGGTCTTCCACTTGATAATGCCGGAACGCCGCGCAACTCGGTATTTGCGTTGTGGAATGACCTCATCGATCTGACCAACCCCTATTACACAACCATAGTCCTCCCCGACGGCAGTAAACGCTTTATCCTAGGATATTATGGCACGAGAGAATTTTATAATAGTAGCAGTAATAGTTTCGAAATTGTTCTCGATCAAAATGGCCGAATTCAGTTTAACTACGGTGACATCAAAATTCTAAATCACTCTGTAACGGCGGGCGTCACTAGGACAGGGCCCACGGAGTTCACGGAGCTGTTTCGTGGCACGCAAGACGCCACCACAGGCCTGCTCGATACAAGCCTGCTCGCAGGTTTTGCCAACAAGTCATTCGAATATAATAATGGCGCATTTCAGTCGCTGAGTTCGGTTCCGATGGTTCCGAAGGGCAATACTAAAATTCTGGCATCTCAGGTCGAAACATGGCTCAATAGCGGAACAAATGTAGCGCTACGCGCGCAGAACCAAACGTCCACAACTACTGGTGGAACTGCAACAACCGTTGGAACCGCAACTACTGGTGCAACCTCAACTGTTGATGGAAATGTGACGATCTATGCGTTCAACAACAAAAGCGCCGGCCCTCTTACAAAATTGTCGCTTGGCGCCACCGGCGATGTGGTAATCGCAAGTGGAGTTAACATCACGGCGCAATCGGGCCTGTCCGTCGCGTTGCAATCCGACAGCAACGGTAATGGCTCAGGCATCGTCAAACTTGCCGGGACGATCGACACTGGAGCATCGATAGCAGCGGTGCTTCAGAACGGCCTGATCGGAACCAAGTATGATGGGTATTTCAACGACCAATTCAGCTTTTTCGATACAGCAACGAAAGAGCAAGATACGCGTTTTGCGCAACCGTTCACAGCGATAAACAGCACTACGCCTGGCATTGATTTCGATGAAACCTATTCGGTAAACTTTTCGGGCTTTTTTCGCCCCGACGTCAGCGGCGTCTTCACTTTCCAGTCGTTAAGCGATGACGCTTCATACATCTTTTTCGGCAATGCTGGTGAATCGGTACAACAACTCTACGCGCGATTGGCCAGCACGCAGCCGCTGGTCAACAACGGTGGGCTTCATGGTCCGGAAACCCGCTCGGGACAAACTGCGCCTCTCAACGCCGGCCTCTTTTACCCGATGATTGTGCTGTTCGGTGAAAACGGCGGCGGCGACGTGATTAACGTCACATTCGCCCGTCCCGGAGGCGCGTTTACCGATAATGGAACCGGTCTCTATTTTAATGGTACCCCGGGGGCTTCGGGCAGCATCCGTATCGATGGCAACGTTATCCTGCAGGGCAACAGTGCCCTCATTTCAAAGGGCGCCGTTGTCGTAACAGGCAATATCAGCCGCGATGCGGGCGCAACTAACGGCGTCAATCTAAGTTTGAACGCCTCAACTTTGAACACCGGATCCATCAATCTTGGCGAAACG
Organism: Sphingorhabdus sp.; assembly: GCF_044357595.1. Lineage (GTDB taxonomy): Bacteria > Pseudomonadota > Alphaproteobacteria > Sphingomonadales > Sphingomonadaceae > Sphingorhabdus_B. The sequence continues at coordinate 30,553 of NZ_JBIKPH010000012.1, forward strand.
GGTCAACTTGGACTGACGCTCGACAGTGAAAGCAAAATCAACGGCGCCATAGTCGCGGCATCACTCACCAAGTCCGGTGTTGGTCGGCTTGGCTTATTCGGCAATAATGCTGGCCTGGGTGCAATCACATTCCAGAGCGGGACTTTACAGGTCGCCTCAACCAGCAACCTCGCGGGTGGCAGCGCCCCCCTAACTCTGGGCAATGCCAATAGCGTAACGACCTTGCAACTGACTGGGCAACAAGACGTCGAGATTTCAAAGCCAATTACGCTGGCTGGAAATTCTCTGATCGAGGCAGTGGGCCGCCTAACGCTGAGTGGGGCAATCAATGGCAGCCACAACCTCACCGTAGACGGTCAGAGCGATATCACCCTCAACGCCGCGATCGGGGGTACTACGTCGCTGGCAACATTTAACAGCAATTCGGCCAAAACTTTGACACTCGGCCCCCTCGCCACCATCGCAACCGTCGGCGACATAAAGATTGGCGGCGCGAGACGTTTCGTTAACACTGCCACCGATGTTGCGTCGCTAAAACCGGGAACACGCTGGTTGATCGGGAGTGGCAATACCAACCCCTTCGGCGGTGACACCCCGGATGTCATCGGCGGGTTGCTGCACGATTTTCGTGTGTATGGCCTAAGTCAGGAGCAGGCGCTGGGAAGTGTGCCGCTGCCGGTGCTGCCAAGCGGCAATGGCCTCGCTTATAGTCTGCAGCCTTCTCTGTCCTTGTCCGTCACCGGTGGCATTACAAAAACCTATGACGGCTCCACCGCAATTCCGACCGGTCCTATTGCATTTGTTGGCAATGGCCTTCTTGCCAACGATCGGTTCACGGTCAGCAACGTTACCGGAAGCTTCGCCAGTGCCAATGCCGGCACCCATGCAATCTTACTCCCCGACCTCGTCATCAACACGACAGACAGCAGCGGCAAGCCCGTGTTCGGCTACCGGGTCGACGTGAGCCAGTTAATGACGGGCAGCATCACGCCGGCAACTCTGGCGATCATCGCCGATGCGTTGAGCATCGTGTATGGCGACGCAGTTCCGGCGCTGACCTTCACCAGCCGGGGCTTTGTCGGCACAGACAGCGCCAGCCTGCTCA
>NZ_JBIKPH010000159.1:0-4640 GCF_044357595.1 Sphingorhabdus sp.
ACATGTTCAATACTTTTTTCAATATTGTGCGCGGTGCGATTTCCACCTCGGTGCCATCGCCATGAAGAACATCGGCAATGACAAAGGCCGTGGGCGATTTGAAACCCGGGGCGACGCAAATCGTATCTGGGTCGGCAATCAGGATTTTGTCCGGGTCCTTGTCCCAAATGTCAGCAATATCCTCGGGGTAATGGCCATCAATGGTACAGATAAAAACACTACCCGGAATGCGCAGCGATTTGTCACGGACCGACGATAGGAATTTTTTGGCCGGTAAAACCTTGCCCCGCTGCACCCCGTTTATGTCAGGCACAATGCACTCAACCTCATCGATTTTGTGCTCAGCGATCCAATTCGCAAGATTGACGGACATTGTTTTTCACCAGTTTTTTGTAGGCCTGTTAAGCGCATGCCGGACTTGAAAGGTCAAGCCCGGCATGAGTCTTTACCAAATTGGGCCACATTTATGGGGCCTACAACGCTTAATCTTGGATCAGAAGCCGTAGCTTAGTGAAAACACTACGCCGGCTGCGCTGTCCTTAAACGCAAAGGTCGTCTTGCGGTTCGTGTCCACATAGGATGCACCAACGGTGAAGCCGGCGACAGCAGCGGTCAACCCAAGTGACCAATCCAGCTTCTCACCTTCACCGCTGAACGCGCCGTCTTCAAGACCAACAGATCCCACGATCGAAATCGGTGAATTTGGAATAGCAACGGCTGCGTTGGTGGCGACATAGATATTGTCGTTATTGCCCGTGTTATCTTGGCTTGGAACATAGCTTAGCTGAGCACCGACAGATGCGGGACCGACAGATGTACCAAGCTTTCCAGTGAACTCGACATAGTTGAAGCTTGATACGCCAGGATAGACATAATAGGTAGCACCGATATCATAGGTCACAGCATCCCCGCCGGCAAAGCCAACATACAGATCAACTTCGACATCATCACCCGCGTTTTCTGCCAGGTTGGAACCCCAAACACCCGCATAGAGACCCGATTCATGCTTGACAGTCAGGTAAGGCTGGAACGCGAAATCCTTATCTGAGAGCGAAACGCCACGGAAACGATAGTCGGAAACGATAGCGGCGCCGCCGGTTATGGTGATTGGGCCAGCGGCCTCTTCTTGCGCGAACGCAGGCACTGACATGGTCAGAGCGCTCATGGCGACGCTAATGCTTGCCAGTTTCAAAATGGAATTACGCATAATATTACCCCTTCTTAGGTACATTTGAACCGAAGCCGAAAGCCTACGCATCGCGCTGCCTCCGGCAGATACCGTTCTCATCCCGCTTAATCTGGTTGCCCGCGCAAATTTTATGTATTTTTAATTGCGCTTTATTGTGCAGATGCACACAAACATTAAAGTGCGATCCGGGCAAGCATTTTTGTGTCAACGTCATTCTGCTTTTCAAACCATGTGACAAAAGCGCCACAGTCCTGCCCAAGGCACGGGCCAGCTTCGCACATTTATGGATGAAACAAGCGCGGTGGAACGGTGCGGTTCACGATCTCTCGCAACGCAAAGGCAGTTTCAATGCGTGCGACCCGCGGCAAACGGGCAATTTCCTGCCGATGAATTATTTCATAATCTTCAATGGAAGCTGCGCGTACCACCAACAAATAGTCATTCCGTCCGCTCATCAGGTGGCACCGGATGGTAGATGGACTGTTCGCAACAGCGGATTCAAAAGCTGCCATTGCCTCTTCGCTTTGGCTATCGAGTGTGATCGTGACCATGACTGTCGCGGAAAGCCCCAGCTTGCGCAAATTCACGTCGGCGCGATAGCCACGCAATATGCCTTCGTCCTCCAAGGCTTTTTGACGACGCGCCGCGGCACTCGGTGATAGGCCTGCCGCTTCACCCAACTCCATCTGAGTCGCGCGGCCATTTGCCACTAAAGCGCCAATTAATTTACGGTCAACCCGATCAAGTTGCATATTATCTCTATTCTTCTTTAAAAATACGACGAATATATGCACCAATCTGATGAATAAGTCGAATCTTTGCGGAGTATCGACGGGCCGACAATGCTATTTTTGCGTTAGACATATTTTCAGGAGCAAAAATCATGCGTGTTGGCGTCCCTAGCGAAATCAAAGTTCATGAATATCGTGTTGGTCTTACCCCGGGCGCGGTCCGCGAATATGTCGCTCACGGTCATCAGGTCGTCGTGCAATCCGGCGCTGGCGCTGGTATTATGGCCAGCGATGATGCCTATCGGGCTGCCGGTGCCGAAATCGCCGCAACGGCGGCTGAAATTTTTGCTGGCTGTGACATGATCGTCAAGGTCAAGGAACCCCAGCCCAGCGAATGGGTTCAGCTTCGTCGCGGGCAATTGCTCTTCACCTATTTACATCTTGCACCCGACCCCGAACAGGCAAAGGGCCTGATCGCCAGTGGATGCACCGCCATTGCTTATGAGACCGTCACCGATGACCGAGGCACCCTGCCCTTGCTTGCTCCGATGAGCGAAGTTGCTGGCCGGCTCGCCATCGAAGCCGCTGGCCAAGCGATGCGCCGCAGCGAAGGGGGTGCAGGCATCCTTCTTGGCGGCGTCCCTGGTGTTCCGGCTGGGCGTGTAACCGTTCTTGGCGGGGGCGTGGTTGGTACACATGCGGCGCGTATGGCTGTTGGCTTGGGCGCTGAGGTCACCATCGTTGATCGCTCGATCCCGCGCCTGCGTCAACTTGACGAGATGTTCAACGGGCGGGTCCGCACGCGCTATTCCACGCTTGAAACGATTGAACATGAAGTCAGCATTGCAGACGCTGTCATTGGCGCTGTGCTTATTCCGGGCGCAAGCGCACCGCGCCTCGTGACCCGCGAAATGCTCAAGCACATGAAGCCGGGATCAGTGCTCGTTGATGTCGCCATTGACCAAGGTGGCTGTTTCGAGACATCGCGGCCAACCACTCATGCCGATCCTACCTATGTCGTCGACGGCATCATCCATTATTGCGTCGCAAACATGCCCGGCGCGGTGCCGCAGACCAGCGCGGCCGCGCTCAACAACGCGACCTTGCCTTATGGCCTTGCGTTGGCAAACCAGGGCGTCGCAGCACTTGAAAGCAGCACGGAAACCGGACGCGGGTTGCTTGCCGGATTGAACGTACATGAAGGAAAAGTGACCAGCCAAGCCGTTGCAGAAAGCCTCAATCTGGAATTTGTCGCACCCACAACCGCGCTCGCTGCGTGACTTGACCGCATGCCAGTGCTAACGGCGCTGCATGGTTAAAGAGGTTCGCATTACTGCGCATCAGATTGCGGCGATGCTTGGGGTGTCACAACCGACCGTATCGCGCGCCTTGCGCGGTGATAAGAAAGTCAGCGAAACCACGCGGGCGCGTATTGTCGCTCTGGCCAATGAGCTGAATTATTCCGTTGACCATAATGCCCTTCGCCTGCGCACACAGCAAACCAATTCCATCGCGCTCGTCATTTTGTGTCGGCGCGGCGAGAACAAAGCGAACATCAACCCGTTTTATCTGTCGCTGCTCGGTTGCATCGCGGCATCGGCATCTGAACGAGGTTATAATCTGATTATCTCTTTTCAAGACTCCCCCGATAACTTCTTTGCCAACTATACGGGCAGCCGGCAGGCCGATGGTCTCATCGTCATCGGCAGCGGGCAGAATGTCGAAGGCTGGCAGTTTTTTGGCGAATATGCGCGGCGCGAGACCCCAATGATCTGCTGGGGCGCAAGCAAAGAAGACCTTATTTCTGTTAAAAGCGACAATGTCCAAGGCGCGCGGCTGGCGATTGACCATTTGCTGCAAAGCGGTTGCAAGCAAATTGCATATATCGGCCCGACCAATAGCGAACAGCCGCAGTTTCAGGATCGGCTGACGACCTATATGGACGAAATGGCCAATAAGGCTATGCAGCCCATTTGTCCGCCCCTGCCCGAAAATGCCGTGCGGGAGGACCAAGGCTATGCCGCGGTCAAGGGCCTGATCCATGACAAAATCGCGTTCGATAGTTTGTTTTGTGCAAACGACTTTATCGCGCTGGGCGCCATGCGGGCGCTTGACGAGCATAGCATTGTCATTGGCAAGGATGTCCGCGTTATCGGCTTTGATGGCATCGCAACGGGCGCCTATGCGCAACCGCCGCTTACGACAATCGAGCAAGATTACGTCCAGGCCGGCGAAATGCTCGTGGAGGCGTTGATCGCGGTGTTCAACGGCGAAACGCCCAGCACCACCCCTGTTCCGGTAAAGTTACTTAGGCGCGGAACAGCCTAGGGTCTGCCTTTTTCTTGCGTGCGCCTCATTTGAGTGCGAAACTGCGACGCAAACCAAACCTCAAAACGAGATGCAACAGATAAGGCTGACGGGAACTTAGATGTCATGGCAGTGGGAAAATGGGATCATGGCGCACAATTATTCTAGCGGGATGTTAAAAGGGCTGCCCAGATGAGGACCCCAAATATTCTGCTGCCGGTATTTTTGTTGTGCGGGTGTGGTGGAGAGCAATCAAAGTCTGCACCGCCGGTTGTCATATCTCCAGCTCCTACTGCGGCCCCGACGCCAAGTCCTGCCCCTGCACCATTTGTTGCGCTCAAATTTGCGTATGAGGCACATCGCTTTTCAAACCGCGATGTGGTTCCAGAATACACATATGCAGGCGTGGTTTA
>NZ_JBIKPH010000160.1:0-4617 GCF_044357595.1 Sphingorhabdus sp.
TGGTCATTGATGACACCGTCTATATCGGTTCGGCCAATTTGGACGTCCGCAGCATGTTCATCAATCTAGAAATCATGGTGCGCATCAAAGATGCAGGCCTTGCGCTGCATATGCGTAAGTTAATTGACGAGCTGGTCACGCAATCAGAAGAACAAACTCGGATATTGTTGAAAGCACGGGACAGTTATTGGAGCCGGTTTAAGGCTGCTCTCGCCTATTTCCTGGTCAATTCGGTAGACTATACGATTGGCCGGCGGATCACATTCGGGCTAATCCGCAACAGATAATCACTCTTTCCAGCCCCAGAAAAGGTGGCAGGGCAGAATATTCCAAAGCTCAAAACCCTTGTCAATTTTGGCGAAATGCGGTGCCATGAAGTCGCGGGCCCGGGCACGGAACTGATAAACCAAGAACGCACCGCCCGGCCGTATGGCCTTCGCCGTTTCTGCGGCGATCACCGGACCAAGATTGTTCGGCAGCGTCGAAAACGGCAGGCCTGACAATATGTAATCGGCGTGCGCGAAACCAAAACTTTGAATAATCTCATTCACATCGGCGGCGGACCCGTGCACCGCAATGAAGCGGCTATCGCGGATGGTGTGGCGCAGATATGCAATAAAATCTTCGTTTAGGTCGATGACCAATAGGGTCGCATCGGGGCGTATCCGGTCCAACACAGGCTGGCAGAATGTGCCGATACCTGGACCATATTCCACAAACAATTTGGTATGGTCCCAATCAACAGGCGCGAGCATCTTTTTTACCGTCAGCGACGATGACGGTATGATCGATCCGACCATCACCGGATGTTTGATAAACCCTTTAAAGAAAATACCCCATGGACCAAAAAAGCGGTTGGTGCGGTTCTTAATGCGGTCGAGCATTGTCGTTTTAGTCAAGCTCGAGGATGTCATATGATGGGTCCGGGGGAGGTTGTCACGAAACTGACATACGCGTAAAAAGATGCCACGCATACAACTGCGTAAAGCAACTATCTGTTCCACCCAGCTTGCATTGCATGACATATCAGTCCTATGCCGCCGTCATGGCAAAGCTAAGCTGTGGCATCATATCGGTTATTTTTGTGGCACGGCGCACCGGGCTGGACGCCGACGGTTATGCGCGCGCCGCAACAATGATGGATGAACTAGCCGCGCAGCAAGTGGGCTATGTGGGCATGGATACGGTGCGCGGATCAGATGGACTTGGTATAACCATAAGCTATTGGACGGACGAAGCGAGTGCGCAGGCATGGCGCGACCATCCAGAGCATGCCGCGATCCGCGATGCTGGCCGGGACCGTTGGTACAGTGATTACAGCCTGCACGTGGCTCAAGTTACGCGCAGCTACGATTGGAAAAAGGCATGAGTACAGTTCCAGCAATCCCTAACAGCCGCGTCGTCGTGCTGTTCCTCGTGATGCTTGTCGCTGCGGCGGGTAATACCGCCATGCAATCTGCACTCCCCGCCATCGCCAGTGAACTGGACATGCCGGATGTATGGGTCAGTCTGGCGTTTAGCTGGTCGGCTCTGTTATGGGTCATAACGGCTCCGAAATGGGCCAGATTATCCGACCGCCGGGGCCGCAAGCAATTGATGAGCATTGGCATCATCGGCTTCGTCGCCTCAATGGGGATGTGCGGACTGGTGCTGTGGCTTGGTCTTGCCGGAGTGATCGGGCCAGTTGTTACCTTCATCCTCTTTGCGTTATTCCGAAGCCTATACGGTGGATTTGGCTCCGCTGCGCCCCCCGCAGTGCAGGCTTATGTTGCCGCGCGAACAGAGCGGGCAGAGCGCACCAAGGCCTTGTCGATGCTTGCGTCGTCCTTTGGTGTGGGCACCGTCATTGGGCCTGCCACAGCGCATTATTTTCTCTTCCCGCCCTTTGGACTTGCCGGGCCGCTGATCGTATTCGCGGCGTTTGGGATCGGCGTACTGATCGCTTTGCATGTTCAACTGCCGAACGATACGCCGCGGTTTGAAGCACGTGGGGATATCGCAGACTATCCCAGCTCGGCATCGATTAATGCGCCAGATGCCGAAGATGTTAAAGGGGAGGCCTTGGGAACGCCATCGCACGTTAAAGAGGTCCGATTGCCATGGCGCGACGGCAGAATGGCGCCTTGGCTAATCGCCGGGCTCGTTGGGGGCCATGCGCAGGCCATCATGCTTGGTGTTGTCGGTTTTCTCGTGCGCGATCGTCTTGGCCTGCATGACCGTCCGTGGGAGGCTGTGCAGGCCAGCGGATCGGTTATGCTGATAGGCGCAATGGCAACCCTGCTGGCGCAATGGGGCCTCATTCCTATGTTGTCCCTTGCTGCGCGAAGCTCAGTATTACTGGGCGCTATACTTGCGCTGGTTGGCACTGTTTTGACGGGGATTAGCCAAGACTTTTATAGCATCAGCACAGGCTTTGCGATTGCCTCGCTTGGCTTCGGGCTGTTCCGTCCGGGCTTTACCGCTGGGGCTTCCTTAGCTGTACGACGGTATGAGCAAGGCGATGTCGCTGGCAAAATTGCCTCGATAAACGGCGCAGCCTATATATTCGCGCCAGCGGTCGGGGTTGCATTGTTTAATTATTGGGAACCGGCGACATTCATCCTGATCTCGGCGTCTTTGCTATTCTTGATCATTTGGGGACGGCGGGCATTGGTCATGCCTGATATTTAGATATCAAAGTTTAAATCAGGCACTGGCTTTATTATTCTGATGCACGCAAGGTCCTCACCCTGGGCCTGACCTGCAACAGGCTTTGGAAGCTATTGCTAAAATTAGGACTTACCTCCCAGAATTTGGACAAAAAAGGGCCGACCGAAGTCGACCCTGAAAAAGTCTTTAGGAGAGGATGCCTAAAAGGCTCATTCGGTATGGCGACATTTTATTTATTGTGCAAGTGCGAATAGTGCAATGTCTGTTGCAAATGATGCAACTACAATTTATAAGTTTAGTCTGAATTTCGCGGTATTTGCATGATAGCGAAATCAGAAATTTTTTGTTGCAGTGCGACAAAATGAGGAGATGATAATGCGCAGATTGCCGCCCTTACGTTCGCTCGAAGCCTTTTTGCGTGTTGCGAAACTTGGATCAGCAAAGGCAGCCGCAAGTGAACTGGCTTTGTCTCCACCTGCTTTAAGCCGCCGAATAAAGGCACTTGAAGACTTCATTGGCAAATCACTGTTTGACCGCCGCGCACAAGCGATGGTCATCAATGCCGACGGTGAGGCCCTGCTCGCAGCCGTAGAACCCGCAATGGACGCGATGGCTGAGGCTGTCGACGAACTGGCAGGCCGTGGCGGCGAATACCGCCTGCGCCTTGGCCTTTTGCCCCTGTTTGGGTCGCAGCGACTGATCCCGCGCTTACCCGAATTGCGCAAGGCGTTTCCCAAGCTGCATATTGATGTCGACACATCTGGGCATGCCGAAAACTTACTCGGCGATGTCGTTGACGCGGCCATTATCATTGCGGCTGAAGTCGATCCCAAATTGTACAGCGTCCGGCTTGACCGTAATCTGGTCTACGCTATCGCTTCCGAGGTATGGGCCAAGGAGCATAAAGTCGAAAAACCCGAAGATCTCGCCAAATACACAGTCATGGTTCATAGCGATATGCCGATGATTTTTGATGCCTGGCGGCAGGCAATGGGCGTGCCCAAGTTGAAGCCCGCAGCCGTGGATAGCCTAGATAGTGGCGCGCTTATGCTTGAAGCAGCAGCGAACGGTCTTGGCGTTGCTATCATGCACGGGAGCCATTTTTCGGATGCCCGTGACCCGCGCCTGACGCGCCTGTTCAGTGCGGAAGTTGAAAGCCCTTATAGCTATTATTTCGTATGCCGTCCCCGGGCCCTTAAACAACGCGCAGTAAAGATTTTCCACGATTGGCTGCTCAAGTCCGGCGTATAAAAGGGGGCCGGCAGATGCCGTCTCGGCGGGGAAGCCGTCGTTGTGAAGCAGTTTAAGAGCAAAGAGACTCACAGTTCGATAGAGCGAAGCACTTGACCCAACCGGCGACGGGCGGCATTGCAGTGTGATGACCCAAGACGTAGCAGACATGAATTTCGAACAAGCGCTGCGCGCGCTCGAAGACATAGTGCATAAGCTGGAAAGCGGCGAAGCGCCGCTGGATGAATCCATCGCTTTATACGAACGCGGGAATGCGTTGCGTGCTTTGTGCCAACAGCGGCTCGATACCGCGAAGGCGCGTATTGAAGCGATTGCTCTTGGACCTGATGGATCACCCACAGGCACTGCGCCTTTTGACGCTGGATGAGCGTTATGTCCCTCGCTTCATCCCCTTCTTTACTGAACGACTCGCTGACGCAAATTGCGGCAGACATAGACCAAGAATTCGACGCCCTTCTCAAATTGCCAGGTGACGCGCGGGACCGCCTATATGCCGCCATGCGACACGCGGCGATAGGCGGAGGCAAGCGGCTTCGCCCGTTGCTGGTCACCGCGACGGCTGCTTTGTTTCATGTTGATCGTGCGGTCGCAGTGCGCGTTGGAACGGCTGTTGAGGCCATCCATGTATACTCGCTCGTGCATGACGACTTGCCTTGCATGGATGACGACGACATGCGGCGCGGCAAGCCAACTGTGCACCGCGCGTTCGATGACGCC
>NZ_JBIKPH010000075.1:0-12010 GCF_044357595.1 Sphingorhabdus sp.
GTATCCTGCGCTATTTGAAGGAGCAGATGGGGCAATCGCAAGCGGCGGTGGACGCATGGTACCGGCACTGGATCATCGAAGGCTTTACTGCTTTGGAGGCTATGGCCCCCGAAGAGGGTCTATTCGGCGGTGACCTGCCTAATCTGGCCGATGTGTGCCTGGTGCCGCAAATGGCCAATGCGCGCAGGGTCGACACGCCATTTGCGCAATTTCCCAAATTAATGCGGATTGATGCCGCGCTGACGGCGTTACCCGCCTTTGTCGCTGCACATCCTGATCAAGTGAAGCCGGACTGATGTCTGCCAAGAAACTGAGGCTTAGTGCCTTTCTTCCGTACCAATTGTCGATTACGTCGAACGCCGTGAGCGATCTGATCGCGCGAGCCTATCGGGGCAAATTTGCGCTAAAGGTCCCCGAATGGCGGGTTATGGCGCTGTTGGGCGAAGGCGATGTGGCCACGCAGCGGCAATTGGTTGCTGCAACCGCTATGGACAAGGTTACGGTAAATAGGGCCTGCAAGGCGCTGGAGGAACGGGACTTGATCAGCCGCGTGCCAAATACAGCGGACGGGCGATCGCACCATCTTGCGCTAACGCCGGCGGGCCGCGATCTGTATGAACAGATTGTACCTGAGGCGCTTAGCTTAGAGGCTGAGCTTGAGACAATATTGGGCAGCGGCGAGGCGAAGATACTTGAGGCAATGCTTGCGCAATTACGCGCCAGGGTAACTGAACTCGGCTAGTCCGAACTAATCGCAGGACGGCCAACTTTGGCGGTTGAGGTTTTGGGCATCCTATCTTCCAACGCATCAAGCCAGGCGCGCGCGTTGTCACCGACAAAAACCTGCGGCCGTGATGGGACAAGCCTTAACTGGCCTTCCCAGTCAGAGATCAACCGTGTTGCCTCCCCCACAGCGGCGTCGAACCTGTGTTGCTTACGCAGAGCATTGTTAACCAACGCATCGCCAAAAAAGGTCCAGTCATTGCCCGGCGCGCATCCAAAAGATGTACGTTGTGATGATGCTGCGGTGACGATGACGGTTTGGTCATTGGTTAGCAGCGGAAGGAAAATCCCTGAAAAGCATGCCGACAGCAGCACCATGCGGCGTTTGATGCCGACGCCATCAATCAAATTGGCCAGACGCTGTGGCCCAATCATGCCCCCGGCATATTCCCCGTCGCGATAGGCAAGGCCCGATACTGGGTCGCCATGGGTGGTGGCAAACAGGAAGAGCACATCCTCCTTAGGATCCATCTTCGCGGCAATAGCTGCCAGACCTATGGCCAGGTTAGATGGTGACCCTTGCGCGGGGCCTGTGGCCTTGTCGTCTGCGCCTGCTGCAAGATGAAGTGTACGCCCCGCCGCGCCATAGCGCCGTGCCAACACATTGGCGGCTTCGGCAGACTCGCGGGTGAATACAGGGTCGGAATCGAGGCCAATGGAAAGAACATAGGCATCCACAACACCGGGCCGTTGCGGTTGCAATGTGGCAATGGCAGTGGTGAGCCGTTTATGCTGTGACAAATACCATGTTGCCGACCGGCTTTGCTCCGCAAACCACCCATTTTTAGCGGCTTCGATCGTGTTAAACCTCTGCTGCTGGCTGAAGGCAGAACCGCTGACAAGCAGCGAAAGTGCCAATGCGCCGAATTGTGCCAACCGCATTGTGTCAATCCCCCGTCCCATGCGGGCAATTCTAGACACACAGTTGCGGTTGCCGCAACTGCAATATGGTTGCATGATGAGGCAAATCTGGAGAACAATCATGAAACTTGCATCATTGAAGTCGGGCCGTGACGGACATCTGGTTGTCGTGTCAGACAATCTCGCTTGGTATGCGGACGCAGCGCATATTGTTCCAACGATGCAGGCGGCGCTTGATGATTGGGACGACGTCGCGCCCCGGCTGCAAGCACTGGCGACTGACCTGGAACATGCGGTTATCCCGCGCGAACGTTTCCACGAACATGACGCGGCGGCACCCCTTCCGCGTGCCTATCAGTGGGCGGACGGTTCGGCATATGTGAACCATGTGGATTTGGTCCGCAAGGCACGCGGCGCAGTGCTGCCCGAAAGCTTCTGGCATGACCCGTTAGTATATCAGGGCGGTTCCGACGCATTCATGGGCGCGCGCGATGACATTCCTTTGGCGGACGCAAATTGGGGCTGCGACTTTGAGGCGGAGATTGTTGTCGTGACGGGCGATGTGCCAATGGGAACATCCGCTGCTGACGCCTTGTCTTACGTCCGTCTGATTGGGCTCGTGAACGATGTGTCCTTGCGCAACCTTATCCCCGCCGAGTTGGAAAAGGGCTTTGGCTTTGTCCAGTCAAAGCCTGACAGCACTTTGTCTCCGGTATTCGTCACGCCTGACAGCCTTGGGGATTATTGGCAGCATGGCAAATTGCACCGGACGTTGCATGTCGACCTTAACGGCGCGCCATTTGGCAGGGCCGTTGCCTCGGATGACTGTACCTTTGATTTTGGCACATTGATCGCCCATCTCGCCAAGACCCGCAATGTCGGGGCGGGGTCTATCATTGGGTCAGGGACAGTGTCCAACCGCGATGCCGATGGCGGTCCCGGCAAACCCATTGCCCATGGTGGCCTTGGCTATAGCTGCTTGGCCGAAGTGCGCATGGTTGAGAAAATACAGACTGGCGAGATGGCAACGCCATTCCTGAAAGACGGCGACATATTGCGAATTGAAGTGCTCGACGACGCTGGCCACAGCATATTTGGCGCTATCGAACAGAGCATACGCACGTCCCAATAGGGCGGCCTATTGGCTGTCCTTTCTGATCCATTTATTTGTTACCGGAAAATGCGTCGCTGATCGAGCAAGCAGCTGGCCCAAGAATAAAAATGAACAAAGTCGGCAGAATGAACAGGATGAGCGGAATGGTCATAATGGCTGGCAAACGCGCCGCGCCAAGCGTTATTATGTTGTAAATCAACCGATATCGGATGTCGGTGTAAATCGACGCCAACAGCGCAATTGCCAAGCCGCCAAGGGTAAAGTAAGCGAGAGTTTCACTGGTCATTTGGGCAGTATTTACTAAGAAAGAATGCCAAATCGTAACTATGCACGCACCAAATATCCCGATGAACCGACGTATTATTCCCGCTGAAGCAGTGGAAAGCCGTTGGCACGCCGCCGATAACTGGGCGATCCGCCGTATTGATTGGCAAGGTGCTAACCCGCCGCGTGGATCCTTATTGTTCCTGCCGGGTCGCGGCGACCATTATGAAAAATATCTGGAAACTTTGGCTTATTATGCCGACGCCGGCTGGCGCGTTACCGCGATTGATTGGCGCGGGCAGGGCGAGTCCGGGCGCTTATTGGATGACCGCGAAGTCGGACATATCGACGATTTTGCGACTTGGATTGCTGACGTGCGGATGTTTTGGAGTGGCTGGAAATCGGAAAATCCCGGCCCTCATGTCGTGATGGCGCACAGCATGGGCGGGCATTTGGCGATGCGGGCTTTGGTCGAAAAGGCGATTGACCCCGATGCCGTGGTCATGAGCGCACCGATGTTGAGCATTCAAACTGGCGGCCTACCGCTGGGCTGGAACCACGCCTTTGCAAAGCTCATGGTCACCTTGGGCAAGGGCGAAGTTGCCGCATGGAAAATCAGCGAGAAGCCTATGTCGCCGCTAAGCATGCGCGGCAAAATGCTGACGCATGACGATGATCGCTATGAAGATGAAATTGCATGGTGGAAATTGCGCCCGAACGTCAAATTGGGCCCGCCAAGCTGGCACTGGATAGAGCGCGCCATAGCATCCATCCGCATGCTTGAGGCGCCGGGCCTGTTGGAGGCGGTGCAAACACCTATCCTGTTGCTCGCGACCACGGGCGACCAACTCGTCAGTACCCCGCGCGTCATGGCCGATGGCAAGCGCTTACCGCATGCCGAAACCTTGATTTTCGGCAAAGAGGCTGCGCATGAATTGCTGCGTGAAGCCGATCCCGTGCGCGACCAATGCCTATCGCGTATCAACAGCTTTCTGGATGCCCAAGCGCCGCGAACATGAACGACTTTGACTTTGCCATTATCGGTGCTGGCATCGCTGGCGCAAGCCTTGCCGCCCAATTGTCTGCCCGCCATAAGGTAGTGCTGATTGAGGCAGAGGCGCATCCCGGCTATCATTCGACCGGTCGGTCAGCCGCCTTTTGGGTCGAATGCTATGGCGGGCCGGGGGTGCAACCCCTGACCACTGCGTCAGGCCCGTTTCTGGCCATGCCACCCGCCGATTTCCATGACGGCCCATTGATGCACCGACGCGGCGCGCTGCACATCGGCACCGCCGAGCAGATGCCTTTAGCCGACAATATGCTGGCCGAATTTGCGGCGAGCGGGGTGCATATCGAACATATCGATCGCCGCGCGGTCGCCGCCCATGTGCCAGGGCTGCGTGAAAATTGGACGCACGGGCTTTGGGAACCGACCTGTTGCGATATTGACGTCGCCGCGCTCCACTTCGCCTATTTGCGCCAAGCCAAAAGACACGGCACGCAACTGCACTGCAACAGCCGCTTGCATGCCGCAAAGTGGCACAGCGGCACATGGCAGATCAGCGCCGGCAGCTTGAACTGTTCGGCCAACATCATCATCAACGCTGCTGGCGCATGGGCCGACGCAGTGGCGCAGATTGCGCAGGTCCGTTCCTTGGGCATTCAACCCTATCGCCGCACTATTTCGCAATTGGCTGTGTCGCCTCAGGTTCCGGCGGAATTGCCCTTGGTCATTGGGCTGGATGGTAGTTTCTATTTCAAACCCGACACTGGCGGACGGTTATGGCTCAGCCCGCATGACGAGACCGCAACCCCCGCCTGCGATGCGGCACCGGACGAGATCGACATCGCCACAGCCATTGATCGGCTGCAACAGGTGGTCGACTGGGATATTCGCCGCGTGGAGCGCAAATGGGCGGGGCTGCGCAGTTTTGCGCCCGACCGGCTTCCCGTGATTGGGCGTGATAGCGCACATGACGCATTTTTCTGGTTTGCAGGACAGGGCGGCTTTGGCATTCAAACTGCACCTGCCGCAGCGCAGCTTGCCGCATCGTTGCTGGATGCAGACATCGCCGCGCCGCAAGGGGTGGACGCTGCTGTGTACGCACCGGCGCGTTTTCACTAAAATCTTAAGGCTTGGCTATTGCCTCTGCAGCATCGCTTGCCAAGCGGTCTGCGCGTTCATTTTCGGGATGGCCATTATGCCCTTTGACCCAAATCCATTCGACTTGATGCCGGGCCGTGGCCTCAATCAGGTCATGCCATAAATCGACATTGCTGACAGGCTGTTTGGAAGCGTTTTTCCATCCATTGCGCTGCCAACCGTGAATCCATTTGGTTATCCCGTCGATGACATATCGGCTGTCCGTATGCAATTTGACCTCGCATGGCTCGATCAGGATTTTAAGCGCTTGAATGGTTGCGGAAAGTTCCATCCGGTTGTTCGTCGTATCGGGATCGCCGCCCGAAATTTCCTTTTCATGCTTGCCATAACGGATGACAGCGCCCCAACCGCCGGGGCCGGGATTGCCCTTGCAGGCGCCATCCGTGAAAATCTCAAGCTGCTTCACGTAGGATGCCTTAACATATTTTCGACCGCTGCAGCGTCGCTGTAGAAATCCAGCCGGCGCAGAAACGCCAGCGGGTCTTTGCGCGTCACAAGCGCATTGGCTGGTGTATTAATCCAGTCATAACAACGGGTTAATAGAAACCTTAAAGATGCCCCGCGCAATAACATGGGCAAAGCATCGCGGGTCGCTGCGTCCAACGGCACAATATCGGCATAGCCCGCCAGCAAGCCTGCGCTCACATCGGCGTCAAACACCGCGCCGTTGTTGGAAAAGCACCACGCACTGTGGGTCACCGCCAAATCATAAGCGCGGATTTCGGTGCAGGCGAAGTAAAAGTCGATGAGGCCACCGACATGGTCACCCAACATCAGCACATTGTCGGGAAACAAATCCGCATGGATTGCCGCGACGGGCAAATCTTTTGGCCAATGCGCGTCCAGATAATCGCATTCTGCAAACACCCGCGCCGAAAGCCCCTCAGAGATAGCCTCCAGCCCGTCGACCGTGCAGCGCATCGCCAAGGGCCGCCACGCGGAAACGCCAAGGCTATTGGGCCGCGACAGAGTGAAGTCGGCCAGTGCCTTGTGCATTTGCCCCAATGCCGCGCCGGTCGAATATGCTTGCGCTGCCGTAGGTTCTGTCACCGACACGCCATCGAGAAATTCGATAAGGCAAGCGGGGCGGCCAGCGACGGTCTGAAGCCATGCGCCCTTGCGGTCGGCCATGAATTGCGGAACCTTACAGCCCGCGTCATGCAAATGCTTTAACAAGGCATAGAAAAAAGGCAGATCATCTGGATTTACGCGGTTCTCATACAGCGTCAGGATGAAGCGGCCTTGCGTGGTCTGCACGAAAAAATTGCTGTTTTCGACGCCCTCGGCAATGCCCTTAAGCGCGACCAGCTCGCCCACATCATAATGCGCCAGCAATGCATTAACCTGTTCGGGCCCTAACTGCGTGTAAACCGCCAAATTAGTTCGCCGCGCCAGCCAGTTCGCGTGGCAGTTTGAACGTGACAGTCTCTTCAGCCGTTGTGACCTGCTGTTCATCTAGGTCAAAATGCAGCGCGAGCGCGTCAATAATCTCGCGCACCAACACCTCAGGGGCAGAGGCACCTGCGGTCAGGCCGAGCGTGCGGACATCGTCAAACCAGTTTAGGCTAATCTCTTCCGCGCGCTGCACCAGATAGGCCTTGGTTCCGGATCGAGCCGCAACCTCAACCAAACGCTGCGAGTTCGAGCTGTTGGGCGCGCCGATGACAAGGACAAGGTCGCATTCATGCGCAATCGCCTTCACCGATTCTTGGCGGTTGGACGTCGCGTAACAAATATCCTCACCCTTTGGCCCGACGATATTGGGGAAGCGCTGTTGAAGGACCGATACGATTTCCGATGTATCATCGACCGACAAAGTCGTTTGCGTCAGAAACGCAAGATTGTTGGCAGCGGCAGGTTCAATCATACGCGCGTCATCGGCAGTTTCAACCAATGTCATCGCGCCGACTGGAACTTGGCCAAATGTGCCGATGACTTCGGGATGCCCTTCGTGGCCCACAAAGATGATGTGACGGCCGGCATCCACTTGCCGTTCGGCTTGCTTGTGGACTTTCGAAACCAGGGGACATGTGGCGTCAAAATAAGCAAGGCCGCGCTGTTGCGCGTTGGCGGGTACCGATTTGGGCACGCCATGCGCAGAAAATACGACATGGCCGCCATCGGGTACTTCATCGAGTTCCTCGACAAATATCGCGCCTTTGGCTTTCAGGCTGTCGACCACATAACGGTTGTGGACGATTTCATGGCGGACATAGACAGGCGCGCCATGCTGTTCGAGCGCAAGCTCGACAATCTTGATGGCGCGGTCAACGCCCGCGCAAAATCCACGTGGCGCGGCCAGAAGCAGCCGAAGCGATTTCTTAGGGAGCGATTGTTCGGTCATGAGCAATAGCCTTTAGGGTCATGACCACTTAAATTCAACTCCGAGGCGTCAAAATGGCTTCGATCTCAAAGTAAAATGCCCTTGCAGGCAGAATAACTGCCTGCGGCGAACATTTTATTTCGATATCTTTGCCATTTTGACGCCTCGGAGTTGAGTTTAAGTGGTCATGGCTTTGGATAAATACGCTGCATCCGCCAATACCTTTCCCCTGTTGCGCAGGTCGCGATGGGCGGATAAGGACGAACGCACGTTTCGCACTCGCGACCCAAGCTTAAGAACCCCAAGGATTAGACTGTATGAAATTTGCCGCCAAAGCCCTGACCGTCGGTATCGTTGCAGCTGCTTTGGCTGGCTGCTCTCGCGAAGGCGATTTGGACGTCGGCGCTGGTGTCGGCGTAAACGTTACGCGTTCGGGCTGCCCGACGGTGGCGGTGCCCGATGGCACCGGTGATGTTACGATTTTCAGTCCAGTGAGCAGCCAAGACGCGGACGCCATTGATATCGTTGCAACGGTGACCAATGTGCGCACCACATGCAACGAAAGTGGTGAGAAAATCTATGCGCAGGCCACCTTTGATGTGCAGGCGCGGCGCAGCGATGCAAGCGGCAGCCGATCGGTAACTCTGCCCTATTTCAACACCGTGGTGCAGGGCGGCAGTGCCATTATCTCCAAGCGTGTTGGTCAAGTCACGATCCAGTTCGCCGACGGCCAGCAGCGTGCGTCCGCACAGGCGCAAGCCGCGAGCTACATTGACAAGGCATCGGCAAGCTTGCCCGCCGAAATCATCCAAAAGATTACCAAAAAGCGTAAGCCCGGTGATCCGGATGCCGCTCTCGACCCAATGGCCGATCCAGAAGTGCGCGCAGCGGTCGTCCGATCAAGCTATGAAATGCTACTCGGCTTTCAGCTGACCGAAGATCAGCTGCGTTACAATGTCACGCGTTGATCCGCGTTAACTTCAAGGCACAGTCATGACCCTTTTTGAACAGTATGCAGCGCATGTCGACCATGCGTTGGACGCACTTGTGGCGCTCGGAACGCTGCCTGCGGACATTGACCGGAGCAATGTAACGGTCGAGCCGCCGCGCGACGTGACGCATGGCGACATCTCCACCAATGCCGCCATGGTCTTGGCCAAACCCGCCGGAACCAACCCGCGCGCATTGGCAGAGGCTTTGTCAGCAGAATTAGCCAAGGTCGCTGGCGTCACGGGCGTTGAAATCGCCGGACCCGGCTTCCTGAACTTGCGGCTTGCTGCATCGGCATGGCTGGATGAATTGCGCGCGATTGCGACGTCGGGTGACGATTATGGCCGATCGCATCTGGGTGATGGCAAGTCGGTGAATATTGAATATGTTTCGGCCAACCCGACGGGCCCCATGCATATGGGCCATTGCCGTGGCGCTGTGGTTGGCGACGCGCTGGCCAAATTGCTCGAATTTGCCGGTTACCGCGTGATCCGCGAATATTATATCAACGACGCGGGCGGCCAAGTCGATGTGCTCGCCCGCTCAGCGCATCTGCGTTATCGTGAGGCCTTGGGCGAGACCACAGAAATCGCCGAAGGTCTGTATCCCGGCGATTATCTTATCCCTGTTGGCCAAAGCCTCGCTGAACGCTTTGGGGACGAATATGTCGCCGCCCCCGAAAGCGCGTGGCTAGTCCTGTTCCGCAAGGCGGCGGTTGCAGAAATGATGGAGATGATCAAGGAAGACTTGGCCTTGCTTGGTATCCACCATGATCTGTTTTCGTCCGAAGCCGAACTGCATGCGGCGGGCAAGGCCGACGTCGCGGAAAAGGAGCTGCGCGCCCGCGGGCTTGTCTATGACGGCGAACTGGAAAAGCCCAAGGGCAAGGACATCGAAGACTGGGAGCCTGTGACTTTGCCCCTGTTCCGGTCAACGCAGTTTGGCGATGATCAGGACCGCCCCATCAAGAAATCCAACGGCAGCTGGACCTATTTCGGCGCTGACCTCGCTTATCATTTCCAGAAAAGCCAAGGCGTCGATGCCATGATCGACATCTGGGGTGCTGACCATGCGGGTACGGTCAAGCGGATCAAGGCGGCGGTCAATGCGTTGACCGGTGGTAAGGTCGATTTCGATATCAAGCTGGTGCAAATGGTTCGCCTGCTGCGGGGCGGCGAGCCTGTCAAAATGTCCAAGCGGTCGGGCAGCTTTGTGACGCTGGCCGAAGTGATTGAAGAGGTCGGCAAAGACGTCGTCCGCTTCACGATGCTGACGCGCAAATCCGACGCGCAGATGGATTTTGACTTCGCTAAGGTGGTTGAGGCGTCGAAGGACAATCCGGTATTCTATGTGCAATATGCCCATGCGCGGATTGCATCGACCATGCGCAAAGCGGAGCTTGAGGGACTTGGTCCCAACGGCGCGCATGTTGCGCTGCTGGGCGATGCAGAGATTGGCCTCATCCGCGAAGCCGCCAACTTCCCCCGCATAGTTGAGGCTTCGGCAAAGTCCGGCGAACCGCATAGAATTACATTTTATCTCAATGATCTATCGGCTGCGTTCCACGCTTATTGGAACTTGGGCAATGACCAAGCTGACAAGCGCTTCATATTGGCACAAAATCCCGAACTGACGGGAGCAAGGCTTTTCATGGCGCACAATATCGGGCAAGTCTTGCGCAACGGGTTGCGGTTGATGGGGGTTGAAGCCGCTTACAACATGTAGTGAAGAAGGAATGGGCATGGTGGATAGCAGGGACGATGGACTGAATTTCGACGACAATAATCGTCTGCCTTGGCTTGAAACTGCTGACGGTAATGAGGGCACGGACGGTGGATCGCCGTTGAAGATATTTTTCATGGTCGTGTTTGGTCTTGCCCTGCTCGCGGCGATTGCCGGCGGCGCGTATTGGTTTCAGAACAGCCAATCCCGCGGTGCAAACGGCAATGGCGCACTGATCGCTGCGCCAAAGGGCGATTACAAAGAAAAGCCCTTGGATGCCGGCGGTAAAAGCTTCGAAGGCGAAGGTGACTCTGCCTTTGCCGCAAGCGAAGGTCAGAAAACGGGCGCCGTGCTCGCGCCACGACCAACTGGACCAGATGCTGCACCTCAGCTTGCCATTGCTGCGCCGGCAGCCCCAGTTAAAACCGACATCGCGCCTGCCAATGTCGTGATGGTTCAGCTTGGCGCATTTGGTGATTCCGCCAAGGCCGAAAGCGCGTGGGCTGCGCTCAACAAACGCTTTGGCTTTCTTTCTGGCGTGAACCGCAAAATCGCGGAAGCCAAAGTCGAAGGGGGCCGCGCTGTGTTTCGGTTGCAGGCGATTACGTCCAATTCATCCGAAGCGCAGCAGCTCTGCGCAAAGCTTAGGGTTGCGGGCGAAAACTGCCTAATCGTGCGCTAACCGCAGCGGCATAAAGGTTGAATAGTTTTAAATTGCAACTTATGCGACGCACTGCTTCCAGAGGAGAATAAAATGCCTGCTTTATATGACGCCGCCATGCCAACTTTTATCCGCGGTCTGAAAAACCTGTCCAACATGCTCGAAAAGGGCAAGGCCTTTGCCGCTGCGCAGGGCATGGAGCTTTCCGAATTGCTGGATGCGCGCCTGATTGACGACATGGCCTCGCTGACGAAGCAGGTGCAGATGACAACCGATACCGCAAAGTTCGTCGCGGTTCGCGTTGGCCAGATTGAAAACGACCCATGGGCCGATGATGAAGCCAGCTTCGCCGATGTGCAGGCCCGTGTGGCAAAAGCGATTGCGTTTCTGCAAGCCGCATCGCCCGATGGCTTCGAAGGCCGCGAAGACGCAACGGTCGTGCTGACGACCCCAAGCGGCGACATTCCTTTTACCGGCAGCAATTATGTCCATGGCTTTGCCATCCCCAATTTCTTTTTCCATCTGAGCATGGCCTACGCATTGCTGCGTATGAAGGGCGTGCCCTTGGGCAAGCTCGATTTCTTGGGCGCTATCCGGTAATTATACACAGGTTAAAGGCCGCTGTGCTCTGCTCCATGCTTGCCTTGGGGCGGCAGCGGCCTTAGCAATCTGTTCATGAAGCCGGTAATTTTTGGCCTATCGGGCCTGACCCTGACGGATGATGAAAAACGCCTGTTTCGCGATGTCGAGCCAGCAGGCTACATCCTGTTCAAACGCAATATCGAAGACAAAGCGCAGGTCCGCGCGCTGACCGACAGCTTGCGGACCTTGCATGTCCGCGACACGGTGCCGATCCTGATCGATCAAGAGGGCGGCCGGGTTGCACGCATGCGGCCGCCGGTCTGGCCTGACTTTCCCGCTGGCGGCGCATTCGACGCGCTGTACGACATCGCGCCCATCACCGCGATTGAGGCCGCGCGGTGCAATGCAGAGGCTATTGCACTGTCGCTCAACGAAGTCGGCATCAACGTCGATTGCTTACCCGTGCTTGACGTCCGCGTGCCCGAAACACATTCCGCCATTGGCGACCGCGCCTTGGGCAGTGAACCACTGCGCGTGGCGGCGCTT
>NZ_JBIKPH010000161.1:0-4523 GCF_044357595.1 Sphingorhabdus sp.
TGTGGACATATCGCGCCTCATCCGCTGCCTCTGGCCGTAATTGATGATCAACTGTTGCAGCCACCAATTTTCCAGGCAACACCGCCTGCGCCAGCAAAAGCAAAGCCAAGCTGTCCGGTCCACCAGAAACGGCGCAGAGCAGCCCGTCTCCCTCGGCAACCTGCACAGTGCCTAAGGCACTTCTAAACCGGTCAAGAATGACTGGGTCGAGGGTTACTTGCACTTCGCCCGTGTTTTGCCCGCCGCGATGCGTTCTACCAGCCGACTGGTGACAGCATCAGGATAAGCCCTTTCCAGTTCGCCAAAGGCTTCACAGGCTTCGGCTGTTTTGCCGAGATCCGTCAATGCAGAGCCAAGGAAAAACAGACTGTCGGGTGCGCGGTCGCCGCGCGGTTCGGTCTTATAATTGTCGTAGAATACCTTGACAGCAGTCGCCGGTTTTTTGTCATCCAACCATGCCCGCCCTAACAAATTGCGCGCATAGCTGGCGCGCTTGTGTTTCGGAAATTTGGTTAATGTTTCTTCCAGGGTCGCTTGCGATTCAGGATAGAATTTGGCTTCCCACAATCTGTATCCATAGGTGTAGCCGTCCTCGAACACATCGCCTGTGGCGGGGCGTTCTACGGCAGCAACCGCAGCGATGCGCGCTGGATTTGGCTTAGCGGTCAAAGCGGGTTTGCCCGTCGCAACAACTGGCTTGGGTTTTGGTAGCGTGACTGCGGCAGGGGCTGGCGCAGTGACGGGCACAACGGCTTCAGCCGGTGCTGCTTGCGCTGCCAATTGCGTTTCGATGGCTTTCAACCTGCCCTCAAGTCCACGCATACCATTGCCTTGCAACTCTACTTGCCCGGTCAAGGTTGCAAGCTGTGCCTCAAGTGCATCGACCCGTGCGGTTAAATCAGCAGTGGCGCTTGTGGAGCTTGTGGTTGGCGCGGGTGCAGTTTGCGATGGAATTTCAGGCTCGACAAATTTACCGGCGCCATTTGGGAAGACCTGACGCTGCACAGCGCGCATTTCTTTCTCGAGCTTGCCGACGCGCCCATCGATGTTTGCGTCTTGCGCAAATACAGGCGTGCTGAGTGCCAATGTTACGCTGCTGATGATGGCGAACCGATAATTCATTGTGTTACTTCCATTTACCAAACGTCGACACCTCATAGCTTACTGGAACTCTGCAATAAAGGCCCATCGCTTAATTTTGGAGTAACCAACTTCAAATTTATCGAAAATTCGACTTCGATGACTAAATTCATGAATCCGATGGGGCCGGGATTGAAGCGCGGGCAAGCAGATCCTTTGCACTTATACCAATGTCGGCGATGGTTTTATCGGGTGCGCCAAGCTGCGGCACTGCTTTCCCGCCAACGGTGATGTCCAGCAGCTGCGGACGTCCCGTCACGATCATTGGCTTGTTGGCATCCTGAGGAACAGTGAAACTGTCGCCTTTTACCATTTCTTTTTCAAACAGCCGGTTTTGGTCTGCATCGTAGATTTTAACCCACACATTTCCTGTCGCGGTCAAAACCACAACGCCGTTGCGGCTGGTCCCCGCAGGCTTCGGCTGAGCCACGGTTTGCCGTACGACCGACTGAGGCGCAGTTACAGCCTGCGTTAAGGTCACGCTTCTGAATACCAGATAAGCAGCCAGAATAACGGCCGCAATTGCAGCGGCAGTCCATGCTAATGTTTTGGATGGGACGCGTGCCGGGTCCGCTGGTTCGTAATTTTGAAGTGGCGCTTGATATCCCTGATGCCCGCTGCGCGACAATTCGGCGCGCAAGGCGTTGACTGTCGCGATCTCGTCAAGGTCTACGGCGCGGGCATAAGACCGCACGAAACCAATTGTATATGTTTGACCGGGCAGCGCGCCGAATTGAGATTGTTCAATAGACTCCAAATGGCGCATGGGCACACGCGTCTTTGCCGCAACGCTGGAAAGGGTCATGCCTAACTGTTCGCGGGCAGACTTAAGGAGTTCGCCGACCGTTTTTGGCACAGCTTCGACGGCGGGGATTTCGTCTGCTGCATTCTCCACGACCTGATTCCCCACCTTTGCGCGCAGTCATGCAGATAATGGGCATCCTGCGCATAATGTCAACGTTGATTGCGGAAACTCATCATTCAAAATCAATTGGTTCAGCCTATTTCGATACCTTGACTATTTGCCCATGCTGTTAGCGATTCGCGCAGGTTTTCGGTGGGAGCATTCAGCAATTCGTCCATCTTCGCCCGAATGTCCGAATGGTTGGTAGAGCGTATCATGGCTTTGATTGGGCCAACCGCAGCAGGCGTGATCGACAAACGGTGAATACCAACCCCGATTAGGGCAAGTGCCTCAAGTGTTCGCCCGCCCATTTCCCCGCATACGGCGACATCAACGTCATGGCCCTCCGTCGCTTTGACGACCCGCCGGATAAAGCGTAAAATGGCAGGGCTTAACCAATCATAACGTTCGGCCAATCTGGGATCGGCCCGATCTGCGGCAAACAGAAACTGGGTTAGATCATTTGTGCCAATCGACAGAAAGTTGATCTTCGGCAGCAAGATATCCAAAGTCTCCGCCAGTGCCGGCACTTCAAGCATTGCGCCGTATCGGATTTTGTTGGGCAACAGTTTCTTTTGTTTGCTTAGAAACGCAATCTGTCCATCGAAAATAGCCTTAGCCGCATCGAATTCCCAAGGTTCGGACACCATTGGAAACATGACATTCAGTGTGCGACCAGCTGCGGCCTCGATCAAGGCGCGTGCCTGTGCCTTCATTAAACCGGCGTGATCAAGCGACAAGCGCAGCGCGCGCCAGCCAAGCGCCGGATTTTCCTCTTCGCTCGCCTCATCTTTAAGATACGGCAGCACCTTGTCGCCGCCGATATCCAGTGTGCGAAAAATAACGGGTTTGTCGCCAGCCGCGTCCAACACATCGCGATAGAAACGCTGCTGTCGTTCACGTTGGGGCAGCGTGGCGGAGATCAGGAACTGGAACTCTGTCCTAAACAAGCCAACGCCTTCGGCCCCCGTTGTCGCCAAAGCTGCCATGTCATCGCGTAAGCCAGCGTTGATCATTAAAGTAACCGGCACGCCGTCGGTGGTGACCGATGCCGCGTCCCGCATTGAAGCATAACGCGCTTTTTTCTTTTGCCGATCAATCAGGTCGTGCTGGAAAATCTCTTCGGCAGCAGAAGATGGCCTTACAATTACGCTTTTGTCATCCGCGTTTAGCAAAAGCATGTCGCCGTCGTGTACTTTGTGACGAATGCCGCGCACTCGGCCAAGAACAGGAATGCCCATCGCCCGGGCAACAATTACCACATGGGCCGTGAGCGAGCCTTCTTCGAGAACCACCCCGCGCAGCCGCCGTTTGTCATATTCGAGCAATTCGGCTGGCCCCAGATTGCGTGCAATCAGTATCGAGTCTCTTTTCAAACCAAGCTGCGCCGCAGTGCTCATCTGACCAGACACGATGCGGAGCAATCTGTTGGAAAGATCCTCTAGGTCATGCATGCGGTCCGCGAGCAGCGGATCATCAATCTGACGCATGCGCATGCGGGTGCGTTGCTGAACGCGTTCAATGGCTGCCTCGGCGGTTAGGCCACTGTCGATTGCCTCGTTAATCCGGCGGCTCCAGCCTTCGTCATACGCAAACATCTTGTACGTCGCGATGACCTCTTCATGTTCGCCACCCGTACCGAAATCAATTTGGCTCGCAATGCGGTCAATTTGTTCACGCATTTTGTCAAAGGCTGAATATACCCGCTGGCGCTCGGCCTCAACGTCTTCGGCAACGGTATGTTCGATGCGCACATTGGGCTGATGGAAAATCGCTACGCCAGCGGCTGCGCCCTTAACCAGTGGCAGGCCAGTGAGACTAATAGTACCAGTCTCGTTGCCACCACGTGCGCTTGGTTCGTCAATTAAATCAGCATTGGCAATCAGCTCAGACAGGACCATTGCGACGGTCTGCAACGCCTCAATTTCGATTTCCTCATATTTGCGCGGCTCAACATGTTGAACCGCGAGTACGCCCACCGCGCTTTCGGAACGGACAATTGGGACACCTGCAAAGCTGTGAAAACGCTCTTCGCCGGTTTCGGGCACATACCGAAAATTGGGATGTGCCGCCGCTTCATCAAGGTTTAGCGTTTCGACATTTTCGGCAATAGTGCCGACAAGACCTTCGCCCAGCCCCAAACGGGTAATGTGAACGGCTGCTTGATTGAGCCCGCGCGTAGCGAACAACTCAAGCGCGCCATCCCGCAACAAATAAATCGAACATACCTCGCTAGAGAGCGCCTCACCAATAATATTGACGACATGGTTCAGCTTTCCCTGTGCATGGTTCTTTGAGGCCATCACCTCGTGAAGACCAGTCAGGATGTTACGGGCAGAACGGGTAGCGCTTTCCATAAGCTGCACTTAGCAGAGACCTTAAAGGCAAGCGATACCCTGCATGAATTTATTCGTAGTCAGCCAGTTAAGGCAGACTCATGCATAAGCACATCTTTAAGATGTAATTTCTGCTTTTTCAG
>NZ_JBIKPH010000009.1:0-37072 GCF_044357595.1 Sphingorhabdus sp.
CAGTCGACCCAATGGTGCGCGACCACAAATGCTTTCCGCCGGTCCATATCTTCATACGCGCCATGACATAGCTGTTGATGAACTCGCCTGCCCAAAACGCGGTGATCGACGCAAAGACGATCCGCCAAACTTGACCAAACACGCTTTCATAAGCGGCCTGCCCCGGCCAACCGGGTGCTGGCGGGAGGGCAACCACAACCCAGCTCATGAATGCCATGAACAGCAACGCGGCAAAACCAGCCCAAATAACCCTACGCGCACGGGCGAAGCCATATACTTCAGTTAAGACGTCACCAATGACATAGCCCAAGGGGAAAAATAGTATTCCGGCGCCAAATATCCATTGTTGGCCGTTGATTGCGAGCGCTGCGGGTTTAGCGGCACCGATGATGTTGGACAGCAACAATATGGCGACAAAAGCCGCCATAACGAAATCATAATAGCGAAACTGACGGCCAGTAACCGCACTTGCGCGTTCGGAGAGAATAGGGGCATCGTGCATAAATCGACATAAGCAGCTTTGCGTTCCAGCGCAAAGCCGTTATTGCTCCTCGCAGCGCGCGCCCTTAGCTCAGCTGGATAGAGCGCGAGACTTCTAATCTTGAGGCCACAGGTTCGACTCCTGTAGGGCGCGCCACGCAGTCCGCAAAATCACAACTTTCCAGAGACTTCTGTCGTGGGACGCTATGAACGGCGGAGTTCTGCGGGCATTGGCAGTCCCTACATTCGTGCAGAAGCCAAACTTGTCTCTGTTGTGAGACCGATTAGGCAAAAAATAAGGCCCGTCTCACAGGCCCCAAAAACAGACTTCTTTTAGTTTACGCTGGGTATCAGCTGAACCCGAGGACGCGCCTCTGTTCTGGCCATGCTAGCGGTAAATCGGCGGCAAGAAGTTTGCTTGGGGTTAGCTTTAGAGGCTGTCGCCCTTCCACAATTGCAGTGACGATATAGGGGTCAAGGCAAACAAGCTTTGCAACCTTCATCATTCGAACACGGCAGCGACCTTGTTCGGCTGCAAGGGTCGGAACTGATTTATCAGGGTTTGTAACAATTTGAGCCATGATTGCTCTAGATTCGGCGATGAGCGCTACGAGCTTGGCATCGCGCAAAGACATGCCGTCGCCTGCCAAGGCGGCGGGTATGATCAGCCTGAGCGCCTTCCCGCGACGCAACCTAATAGCCTCGCGTTCGATAATTAGGTCGCTACTTGATGGTTGTATCGACCCCTCCGCCCCAATGGCATTGAGTAAACTCCTGTTATCGATTTTGATGACCACTCGGTCTTCATGCAGTTCGACACGGTCGAGCACGGTTCGAATGATGGCCTGCTTCCGGATATATTTGGCGGCGGTGAGTTCATCTGCCAGCTGGCGACATCGCGATATTGCGTTGTGAAGTTGGTCGGCTGTGTACGTACCGTCGAGCAAAACGCTCTGCACCTGAATGCCTAGTGCCAATGTTTGCGAGAGTTGGCCAACGACGATGTCCTCAATATCCCGAGCGCTGACGCGCGAAGCCGAGGAGTCTCCGATATTCTCGTAGCGATTTGCGTAATAATGGAACCTTCGATTACCCTTTTGCGTATGGGTCAGAACCATTGCGGCTCCTTCCGCATTGTAAATCAGCCCAGCCAACACGCCTGTTCTGGCGCTCACCCTGCGTGAGCTGCCGCCCTGCCCTTGCTTTGCCAACTTGGCTTGAACTTGGTCCCACAGCTCCTCAGCAACAATCGCATCATGCTCGCCTTCGAAGGCTTCACTCTTGTGAACCGTCATGCCGCGGTAAACGCGATTGGATAGAAGGTGATAAAGATTACCGCGCTTGAAGTGGACCCCGCCTCTCGTCCCGCCATCTTTGCGCTGCTGTATTTTGGTATGGCTGCCGTTCTTGGCCAATAGGTCGACCAGTTCAGGAACAGAGCCTACTTTGAGGTAAAGTTGCATAATGTATCGAACCTGCTCTGCTTCCACCTCATTGACCAACAACTTTCGGTCGATGACGTCGTATCCCAGCGGAACTGGACCACCCATCCAGATGCCTTTGCGCTTCGAAGCGTAAATCTTATCGCGGATACGCTCGCCTGTGACCTCCCGTTCGAACTGAGCAAAAGACAGAAGCATGTTGAGGGTCAGCCTGCCCATGCTGGTCGTAGTGTTGAACGACTGGGTAATCGACACAAAGCTTGCACCCTTGCGGTCGAGAATTTCTACAATCTTGGCAAAATCTGACAGCGAACGGGTAAGTCGGTCAATTTTGTAAAGCAGGATGATATCGACCGTGCCTGCTTCTATATCCGCCAACAGCCGCTTTAGACCTGGACGTTCCAAATTGCCGCCTGAGAACCCACCATCGTCATAGCGGTCTTTGGTGACCGTCCAGCCTTCGTGGCGCTGGCTCAGTGCGTAAGCTGTGCACGCGTCATATTGCGCATCAAGGCTGTTATACTCTTGCTCCAGTCCGTCCTCGGTCGATTTGCGGGTGTAGATGGCACAGCGCACCATTTTCTTTGTCCGTTCCATATCAAGCGGCCTTTGACGTCAGGCCAAAGAATCTTGGACCCGACCAGTGTGCACCTGTGACCTTGCGAGCAATTTCTGAGAGCGAGCGATAGGTATCGTTATCCCAATCAAATCCGCTATCAGTTGCGGTTACTGCGATAGTCTTGCCGTTCCATTCGCGAACGAACCGGGTTCCAGGCAATATGGGTCCGCGACGTGCCGGTGTAGGCGCGCTAGTTCCGACCTTCCCGTTCAACCTGTCGAGCTCCCGCTCGATGTGGGAAGGCAGTTTTCCCAGGGCCTTTTCTTGCAGCCTATAGGCAATACCGCGCCGGAGAAGGTCAGGAGAAATATTGGGGGCGACGTTACGATAGACCTCACGCCATCGAGAACGCAACTCGGCAGGCTTCATTATGGCGAGGCGGCTCAGTTCCAAGCTTAGATTGTTTGTCATGGGTGGTTCTCCTTAATCGACGCAGCATCATGCTGCCCCACCACCCAAAGCCCAGCTGAATACCCAGCCGGGTCTGCCACCGCCTTATGTCCGAGCGCTTGAACATGAACAGCAATGCTCGACTGTGTGCAGAAGTCGAATGGATTGTGCGCTCGATAAGCAGAAATTTAGATTGTTTGAGCACTTCGAGCCGTCATTGCGGCTAAGTCGGCTAAGCTAAGCCTCATCGCGGGGCGCAGCTTTGTGCGGGCATTGAGACAGATGTCCGCTTTGCGCCCAATTGAAGTCTTTATGAGCGCCGGCTGGTTCCCTCATAAGCGGACATTGGATCACGAAGGATCATATGACTGATTTGTTGGACGTTGCCGACAGCCAGTTATAAGAGTTTGGGCGGAGTAATCGCCGCTCTTTCAGCACCCACTGCGATGGCAGAGCCGCCCCTAATTTTGGTTGTCTCGCTCATTCAATCCAATACGCGATCTCGGCACTACGCTAATTTTTACAGCCATCAGTGTCGAATATTCTGACGATGGACCGCAGACACTAGTCGATAGGTTGGTCCGACATTTCGACTTGAATCGCGTCGTGATTTAGCATTCTAAACTCCTTTGGCGTGTATCCATAAGTTGATTTGAACATCCGGCTGAAATGTGCGGCGCTTTTGAACCCGGCCATGAAGGCAATTTCATGGATTGGATAGTCGTGCAGAGGACCAGAGGCGAGCCAATCTCTGGCTTTTGGGAGGCGTTGGCTCCACATGAGATGAGAAAATGATGTGTTATTGGCCTTAAGTAAATGACACAGATAGCGAGGCGAGATCCCACACTTTGCTGCAACCTCATCATAACTCAGGTCGGGATTGGTTAGGTTGCGCGAGATATAGTTTTGAATGTCAGCCAAACGTTTCTCGACAACCTTTAAACGCTGAATCTGACCATCAGATACCTGACTGATATATTCCGAAACTGTTTCGAGGAAGGCATGAACAAGATACTCAGAAGCAGATCGGCTGAGATGGTCGCCTTCGTCGAAAAGCAGGTCGAGCAGTTTAACAACAACTTGTCGATCTTCCGGTGAAATCTTGAAAGATGACGCGAACTCCAATGCCGAGGGCAGGTGGGTTAGGAACAAATGTGCGGGAACAACGGCTTGCACGGCCTCAAAGATCCCTTCGTCACCAACAATGGCGCGCGCATGGAATGGGGCGTTTGAATCAAGGATCGCACACTCACCGGCGCCTGCCGTACATGATTGATTGGAACGTACAATTTTCAGCGTTCCATGCTTCACAAACCAAATGACCCGAACACCGACCTTGTTGCGACGGATGTGCGATAAATTGCGCCTGTAGGATATCCCCGTGCGTGAAAAAACGCGTAAAAGGCCCATCGGGTAATCGAGCGCCTTTTGAAACGTGAAGTCGAGATACTCCGTCTCGTCAGCACCGAGATCCCCGTCATAAAACTCGCGGCGAACGATCTCCCCATAGTCGCGTCGGAACATCGCCATATCGCTCCCGCGATAGGAAAAGACGGTTTTCATCTATCCCTCCTGATCACTGACGCGCCGTTAGCGCGTTGATTAATCTAATGTGCCCCCAAACCAAAAACGTGAGCTCTAAGTTATAGCTTGTCAACAATGATGATCGCCTCGGTGCCCCCGCGTTCAACCTCGGAAGTCCAAAAAGGGACAGGGTTCTTTGCCATTTGAAGGAGGTAATAGCTTTCATTTCCAAACTGCGCAGAAATGACAAAAAGTCGCCGGTAGTAATGGCTAATCACATATTCTTCGGTCACGCCAATCCCGCCATGAAGCTGTACGGCATTTCGGCCCACAAAAAGTGCCGCCGAACTGATAAAGCTCTTCATGGCCGCAATCGTTTTTGCACGCTCAGAGCAATTCCGATCCATTGCGGCCATTCCAGCATAGAGGATCGAACGGGACAATTCATACTCGACGAACATATCGGCCATACGGTGCTGCAATGCTTGAAAATTACCGATCGGTATTCCAAACTGTTGACGCGTTTTCAGATAGTCCCGTGTTGTCGATATTGCGACATCCATTGCGCCAACCGCTTCCGCGCATACACCCAAAAGTGCATGTTCAAAGCCCCGCTGAATCGCGCTGGGAGCAGACGAAGGGTCTGCCAGCAGCTCGGCTTCAACCGCGTCAAACCAGATGTCTGCCGCACGATGGTTGTCCAAGGTCCGGTAAGGTCTCATGACGACACCAACGGCTGCAGGATCAATGAGAAACAGAGCGATACCTTCATCTACTCGCGCCGACACCAGAAGCTTGCTCGCTGACGGTGCTCCTAGAACGACTGACTTATGGCCAGATATCGTCCAATTTGGCCCTATTTTTTGGGCCATTGTTTCGCATTGATTCAAATCACCGCGTGAGGCGGGTTCACTATGCGCGACGGACAGGAGCATCTCCCCTGACAAAATGGCTTCAACCATCTCGGATCGTCGCTGGGTAGGTTCGGTACCCAGCAATGTTTGCAGGCCATGGATTGAGCTGATAAGAAAAGGCTCCAAGACTAGGCTCCGACCAAATCTCTCCATAATCAAGGCATTTTCAACAGCACCGCCTCCAAATCCACCTTCGGCTTCCGATAGGGCGGCTCCAAGCCAACCAAGTTCTGCAAATGATTTCCAGTTCTCTCGTGAAAAACCGATATCGGTGTTGATCAGGGCATTTCTTGCAGCACCTGTGTAATTTCTCTCGCAGAACCGAGCGACGCTGTCGCTCAGTGCCCGCTGTTCGGAAGTCAGAGTAAAATCCATTATACCCTCACAGGCCCAAAATCGATTTAGCGATGATGGAGCGCTGAACCTCGCTGGCACCGCCATAAATGGTTGTTGCCCTGCGAAACATGGCTTTTGCGGTAACGCCTATTGCTTCGTCATCAGCAAGTGGTGGACCGAGGTCATGGGGATACAGTCTATGAAGCCCTTCGGGATCCTGCATCGCGGCAATACCATAGTCACCTAACGCTTCTGCTGCGAGCAGCGCAGCGCGCTCGCTCAGTTCGGAGCCACGAAGTTTCAAAACAGAGGCTACAGCATTGCTGGCCGTGTCTTCCGAACCAGCATGGAGCACTCGCATGACGGCCCACTCAAGCGCGATTACCTCCGCTTCCAATCGCGCCAACTTTGTAGCAAAGGCCGGTTCCTGCGCCAACGACACTGCGCCCGCTCGGTTAGTGAGCGAAAGATGCCGAACCTGCTCAATATCGCGCTTTGTATGTGATATAACAGCCGAGGTAGTGCGCTCATGCGTCAAAAGATATTTGGCATAGCTCCAGCCCATACCTGCCTGCCCGATCAGGTTCTCCTTCGGGACTTGTACATTGTCGAAAAAAACCTCGTTGAGCGTGAGCCCTTCGTCAATTGACCAAATTGGTCGCAATTCTATGCCAGTTGACCGGATATCGATGAGCAGGAACGAAATACCAGCCTGCGGCTTTGCATCCTGATCGGTTCGAACCAGAGCGAATATCCAATCTGCATAATGGGCTTCGGTCGTCCATATCTTGGAGCCGTTGACCACATAATGGTCTCCATTCAGATCAGCCCTAGTGCGCAAAGAGGCAAGGTCAGAACCTGCATTCGGCTCCGAGAATCCCTGACACCACCACACGTCGTTGGTCAAAATGGGCGGCAGAAATTTCTTCCTTTGCGCGTCCGATCCAAACGCACAAAGGACGGGGCCAAGCAGATCTAACGCACACCGATCAAGCACCGGCGTTCGAGCGCGGCGAAGTTCGTCTTGGAAAATATATTTCCGTAATGGACTCCAGTCGGTTCCTCCAAACTCGGTTGGCCAATGCGGGGCGCTCCAACCATGCTTGTTTAGGATTTGCATCCATACGCGGACATCTTCCCTAGCGCTGTGATAGTCATGCTTTCCCCGACGAATGATATCCTCGGGACATTCAGTTTCGATGAATGCGCGTATCTCTGCTCTGAACGCCAAATCTTCGGGCGCAATTAAAAAATCCATAACTGATCTAATCCTCTGATCCTAATAGAACAGCTAGGGTCAAGAAGGGCGAGCTAATTTTTGGAGCTTGCAACAGCAGACAATTCTCACTTCGTGCCAAGGCTATGTCTTTTAATATTACGTCTGTGGGCAAGGTTTCCCTGAACTCTGGGTATGGGACGCACCTGCCTTACCTGATATTCCGAACGAACAAGGGGGCTTCGAGATGGATAAGGAAGAATTGTATTGGGAATGGGGAAGCAAGGCAGATGCTCCTCGCATTCTGCATTCGATGATCCGCGTTTCCGACCTCGAAAAGTCCCTCGAATTCTATTGTACGAAGCTCGGGATGAACGTGCTCAACCGCGTCGATATCGAAGCAGGCCGGTTCTCCATCGTATTCATATCCTTCGGAGAAGATTACTACTCGGGCGCGATCGAACTTACGCACAATTGGGATGCTTCCGAAAATATCATTGGTTACACCCATGGGAGCGGATATGGTCATATCGCCATAGGGGTGCCTGATCTTTGGGAGGCATGCGAACGTCTCAGGGCGAGCGGTGTCACAATATCCGTGGAGCCCAAGCGGCTTCTTCCTGCGGCGCCTGCGCTGGCCTTTGTCAAGGATCCAGACGGCTATTCAATCGAGCTGATTCAGACATCGCAGCGATATCAGGGAGCGGATCATAAATGAATGCTCTTGCTGACGAATTCCGAGCGTTACTAGGCGAACAAGGTGTCCTAACCGGCGACGATGTATCGAGCCGATCATGCGACCCATTCCGCAACGTCCCTCCGCTTGGTGGTATTATATTACGCCCAGCAAATACTGAGCAAGTCTCAGAAATTCTCAAATTCTGCCAGGCACGCCAGCTGCATGTGGTTACGCATGGAGGAAGGACCGGCGTCGCCGGTGGTGCGTATGCAAACTCAAAAGAGGTTGTACTTTCGCTTGAACGAATGAATAAGATTTCGAATATTTGTCCTCTTACCCAATTAGCTGAAGTGGAAGCAGGAGTGGCAGTCGAAGCCCTGCAGAGCGCGGCAGCCGATCTCGACCTTTTTTATCCAATTGACTTGGGCTCCAAGGGATCGGCTACAATTGGCGGAACAATTGCGACAAATGCGGGCGGCAACCGAGTCCTGCGATGGGGAATGACGAGGCAAAACGTCCTTGGAATTGAAGCAGTGCTAGCTGACGGGACTATCATTTCCTCAATGAACCGGCTGATCAAAAACAATACCGGATATGATTTAAAGCACTTCATTATTGGGACGGAAGGCACGATCGCAATTGTTACCAAGGCTGTGCTGCGGCTTGTCCCGGCACCGACAAGCCAATTCGTCGCTTTCGTATCAGTCGCTAGCCACAAACATCTGATTGACCTGCTGTCGAGTGCCCGACGTTTACTTACATTGTCTGCATTCGAAGTCATGTGGCCTGATTATTATGATCTCGTTTCGCAAAGTGAAACTGGCCGACGTCCTGTTGAGCCTGGGCAGGCGGCATATGTGCTCATCGAAGCAATGGGATATCAAGAAGAAATTGATCAGCAGCTCTTTGAAGTCTTTCTTGAGGAATCTTACGAAGCAGGCCTGATTGTTGATGCCGTGACGGCCATGTCAAAGAAGCAAGTTGCTGATCTTTGGCGCGTTCGTGAGGCTGCTGAAATCATTGTCCGCGAAATGAGTCCGTTTGTATCGTTCGATATCAGTGTCGATGTAAGGGAAGTGGACGACTTTATACATGAAGCTGAGTCTGCTCTCCGCAGCGCTTTTCCAAACTTGAAGACGGCAACATTCGGCCATTTAGGTGACAATAACATCCATATCGCGGCACATATCGGTTCCGAAACACTGGCGTATGAGCACGAAATTGAAAGTATCGTGTTTAACGTTCTTAAGAAGTTCGAAGGCGCTATTACTGCCGAGCATGGGATCGGTCAATTGAAGCGCGAGTTTCTAGCTGACCACAAATCGGACGGCGAAATGGACATGATGCGTCGATTCCGCCGCGCCATGGACACCCAAACTACGCTTAACCAGGACGTGCTCTTTTAAAACAGAGCGAAGTCGGGCGGCAGGAAATCTGGAGACAACAAATTGTCTGGAATTGACCTTGGTAGACCAGCATTTCTTGATGACGAGATGCTATTGATGTTTGAAAATTCTGTAAACCAGCTTCTTGCTGAGAATGCAGGGCCGAAACAAACGGCGCTATGGCGAAGTGACGGTATCGTTCCGCGTTCCATCTGGAAGGCAGCAGGGGATTTGGGTATTCTTGGCGCATCGATCCCTGAAGCCTATGGCGGAAGCGGTGGTGATTTTCGATTTGATGCAATCTTGATCGAGCAGCTCGGGCGCCACAATGCTTTAAACCTTGCATTTCCGTTACACAGTGCAGTCGTTGCACCCTACATTTTGCAGTACGGAACCGAAGAGCAAAAACTTCGCTTTCTTCCTGGCGTCTGCTCCGGTGAAACTATTCTTGCAATCGCAATGACCGAACCAGCTTCAGGTTCGGACCTTCAGGGCATGAAGTCCAAAGCCGTGCGCAACGGCGATCACTACATAATTAATGGTCAGAAAACCTTTATATCCAACGGACACCTCGCAGATATCGTCATTGTAGCCGCGAAAACGGATCCGGATGCTGGCTCAAAGTCCATCTCTCTGTTCGTTGTAGATACGGCATCGACAAAGGGGTTCTCGCGTGGTCCGATCCTGGAAAAACTTGGCCAGGAAGGCCGTGATACGGCCGAAATGTTCTTTGCCGATATGATTGTCCCTGCTGACTGCCTTTTAGGTACCGAGGGTAATGGACTTGCTATGCTGATGTCTAACCTTCCCCAAGAAAGGCTAGTCATAGCATGGCAGGCAATGGCGATGATGGAATCTGCGCTCGAACAAACCATCGCTTACGTGAAGGACAGAAAGCTTTTTAACCGTAAATTGATTGAGTTTCAGAATTCTCAATTCAAACTCGCCGAGTGCAAAATGCAGGCGACGGTTGCAAAGGTATTCCTGCATCACTGCACCGAAAAATTGCTCGCCGGACAACTTGATGCTGCAACGGCGTCGATGGCGAAATTGTGGATTACCGAAGCGCAGGCAAGGGTGATCGATGAATGTCTGCAGCTGCATGGAGGATATGGCTACATGGCGGAATACCCGATTTCCCAAATGTACAAGGACGCTCGTGGTTATCGCATTTATGGGGGCACCAGCGAGATCATGAAGCTCCTTATCGCACGTTCGCTCTAATTTTTTTGAGAAGGATACACCATGTCGACGCCGTTCATTATCGACGTTGTCCGCACTCCTATGGCCAAAGGAAAAGCAGGCGGCGCCTTTCACACCGTTCATCCGGTTGAATTACTCGCACAAACGCTCCAAGCCCTGATCGCGCGCAGCGGAATTGACCCGGGGGAAATTGATGATGTGTTGATGGGCTGTGTCAGTCAGGGAGGAGAACAGTCAGGCAACGTGGGGCGCATGGCTTTGCTTGCGGCTGGATTTCCCGTCCATGTCCCAGCGACTGTGATCGAGCGAAAATGCGGATCGAGTCAGCAAGCAGTCCATTTTGCGGCACAGGGAATTGCAGCTGGTGCATATGATCTTGTTATTGCCGGCGGGGTTGAATCGATGAGCCGCATTCCAATGGGGTCGGCCCGGATGGGAATGGACCCTTACGGTCCGACAATAAACGCGCGCTATGCGCCCGGACTGGTGTCGCAGGGCATATCTGCTGAACTTATCGCGGCAAAATGGAATATTACACGAAACGATATGGATGAATATTCCGCGGAGTCCCATCGCAAAGCATTCGAAATGCAAAACTCGGGCGGCTTTCACAATGAAATCATTCCCATCCGAACCGGCAGCGGAATTGTTGAAAGAGACGAAACGATCCGGCCTGGAACAACGGCTGAGTCATTATCATTGCTGCACACGGCATTTGAGTCGTCAGACGAGCGTGATCGGTTTCCCCAGATTAGCTGGAGTGTGACGGCAGGAAATTCATCGCAATTGACGGACGGCGCCTCTGCGATGTTGCTTGCAAGCGAAAAGGCGGCCAAACGACTTGGGTTGACACCGCGAGCAAGATTTGCGGCCTTTGACGTAATCGGCGACGATCCTTTGCTAATGCTGACTGCGCCCATTCCGGCAACACGCAGAGTGCTGAAGAAATCGGGTCTAGATATTGGCGACATCGATCATTTTGAAGTGAATGAAGCGTTTGCGAGCGTTCCATTGGCTTGGGCGCGAGAACTAGATGCCGATATGACCAGACTTAACCCCCGAGGAGGCGCAATCGCATTGGGACATCCTTTGGGGGCGTCCGGCACGCGATTGATGGCAACCATGCTCAATGGGCTTGAACAGTGCGGCGGTCGCTATGGGCTTCAGAGCATGTGCGAAGCCGGCGGGATGGCTAACGCCACGATCATTGAGAGGCTATAGGGAGAACAGACATGAATATTGATGGCATCGTCGCACTTGTTACGGGCGGGGCTTCAGGTCTCGGTCTCGCAACTGCACGCCGTCTGTTGGATCAAGGTGCAAAAGTTGTCATCGTTGATCTGCCTACGTCAGACGGAAAGTCAGTCGCCGCTTCATTGGGCGCAAAAGTGCGCTTTGTGGCAGGCGATGTAACCAACGAAACTGATATGAAAACAGCTATAGCACAAGCTCTGGGATTGGGTCCCTTGCGCGCGACTGTCCATTGCGCCGGTCGCGGCCATACGATGCGAATTCTTGATAGAGAAGGTAATCCTGGATCACTTGAAGCGTTCGAGGGGGTGATCAAGACCAATCTCATCGGCAGCTTCAACGTCTTGAGAATGTCCGCCGCTGCGATGGCAAAAAATGAGCCCTTGGATGAGGAACGCGGGGCAATCATCATGACGGCTTCGGTCGCAGCTTATGAGGGCCAGATAGGTCAAATTCCTTATGCCTCTTCAAAAGCTGGTGTAGTCGGCATGACGCTGGTTGCGGCGCGGGATCTAGCAACGAAGATGATCCGTGTTTGCACGATCGCACCCGGAATTTTCGATACACCACTGCTGGCACGCCTGTCGGAGGAAGTCCGTGCGTCGCTTGGAAGTTCGATCCCCCATCCTGCAAGGCTTGGAAAGCCAGAAGAGTTTGCGCTGATGGCGACACAGATTCTAGAAAATCCAGTCCTCAATGGTGAAACGATCCGACTTGACGGTGCATTGCGCATGCCGCCGCGGTAACCCATCAGCAAAAAATCGTCAGAGAATCGCGCTGAAATTGTCTCGTTCCCGTCGCCTTTTGGCAAATTCGGCAACGCTTTCTGCACGCATCATAGGATTGGTCGCACGCTCAAGGTAGATCGTTGTTGGAACAGTCGCTTCTCCACGTGCGCGTGCTGCATCTACTTTTTTCATACGCGCGATCAAGGTTGTGTTTTCAGGCTCAACGGTCAATGCGTAACGACCGTTCAATTGCGTGTATTCATGCGCACAGTAGATTTTTGTTTCCTCCGGCAGAGCCGCCAACCGGCGCATGTTGGCAAACATCTGGTCCGCAGTTCCTTCAAACAATCGTCCACAACCCATCACAAAAAGTGTGTCGCCAACGAACGCTATTGCGTCTTCGGGGAAATGGAACGCGATGTGGCCCAAGGTGTGTGCCGGCACCTCTATGACTGTTGCTCTGGTGCCACCAAATTCAAGATGATCTCCTTCGCCCACGCAGAGATCAAGAGAAGGAATCTTATCGCTTTCGGCCGCTGGTCCGACAATCGTACAACCGGTGGCGGCTCGTAAGTCGGCATTTCCACCGGTATGATCGGGATGCCAATGGGTGTTCCAGATTTGGGTTATGGACCATCCACGCCTACTGCACTCATGAATTACGGCATCAGCAACCGCCGGATCTACGACCAGCGTTTCCTTTGAAACGGTATCATGTACCAGCCAGATGTAGTTGTCGTTGAGGACGCTGATGCCAACGATTTCCAAAGCCATTGCAACCGCCATTTTTCGCTAGGATTGGTAAAATTACCAGTTGCGCTATCAAAAAGTAGACCCGCATTCCTTGTGAATGAATGCGGGTCCATATGTGAACAATGTCGGGTTCAGAAATTCACGCTGACTTCTGCTCCGTACATGCGAGGGCGCCCTGGAATGGCGGTGTTGAGGCCAAGCACGGACCCGAGCGCCAAGCCACCGGTGTAATATGTCTTATTAAAGGCATTCTTCACGAAAAATGCAGCGCTAACCTTTGAGCCGGAAATCTCGTTCCAGTTGACGCGAAAATTGGCGACTGAGTAACCGGGCAGAACCGAGCCGGGATTGATGGTGTTGTTGACGCTCGAATAGAAGAATTTCGATTGAGAATAGAAATCGCCGCGGAAAGACATTTCGCCCATATCCCCCGCCAAGGGCACACTAATCTGTGCGAAGATTGACCCGGTTGTTTTCGGCGTGTCTGGAAACGGTCCGAACGCCGTTGTAACTCCGAACAATGTAACAATATTTTTGTTAAAACGGGCATCGGTATAAGCAAAATTTGCGCCCAAAGTCAGCCACGAGGCAGGCCTAATTTCCGCTTCGAGTTCAATGCCCGTGATCTTTGCTTGAGGCACGTTTGCGGTCAAAGCCGTTGGCCCAAGCGGGATCGGCGTCGTGATGTTCACATAGACCGCGCGTTGAATGTTATCTACCCACTGATTGTAGGCAGCCACATTGAAGCGAAGCGGAGTATTCCCAAGGCTGCCATTATACTTCAGGCCGGCCTCAATGTCCTTCGTCGTTTCTGGCAAGAATAGCGCACCGCCGACGGCAATTGATCCGGGTGCGAGTTGCGAGTTTGTGTTGAACCCTCCTGACCGCCAGCTACCTCTATGCGTGACGTACAAAAGCAAATCGGAATTTGCCTGATATTCAAGGCCAACGTTCCAGCTTGGTTTGCTGAACGTTTCCCGAATACCATTGGGAGCGAAACCAAGCTGTCCATAAAGGCTTCGTGGCAAGTGGTTGGCGCGAACCTGCTCCCAAGTATATCTGAACCCAGCAGTGAATTTTAGCTGATCATTTATTCCATAACTGCCGTGCACAAAAAGGCCCTGATTCTTGCTAATCTGGACGTTTTCTTTATCAGCCCCAGGAACGGTGGGCACCAACGGACGCAGATCAAAGAAGGACGTTGGGATGTAAAAATATTTTTTCTCATACCCTAGGTAACCGCCGACGATATATTCAAGGCGACTGTCAAACGCCTTGCCCTGCAACTGGAATTCCTCTGACCATTGTTTCGCCGAAAAAACTTGGCGATCGTGCAGCTCGTCTAGCCCATTGCTATAGATTGCATAAGGCGTACCATCTACATCAGTGGAATCCGCGCTTCGACCATAGCTGTAACCGACAATGTTTTTTAGCGTTATGTCATCGGATGCTTCGAAAGTGGTTGTGTTGGTCAATATCTTTGACCGGCCACGATGTTCGGAATCGCTGTTGAAACTAACTCTATACGGCCCACGTAGCGCTTGTGCCGCAGCAAATGACGCGAGGCCTGCGGGGTCGACACCAGGGTTTCCTGCGACATAAATTGGCCACCCAGGGCCAAGTCCCAGAGGGCTGTAAGTGATTGCTGTTACCGAGGCGGGGTAAACATTGAAAATCGGGCTACCGGCATTCGTCCCATTGGTCGAATTATACTGAAACATGGTAATGTTCTCGAGCCTGTCGCTCGGGCGCAGCAGCACGCTGATCCGTCCCGTCTGTGCTGAATCCCGACCCAGATCAACATCGTTTAGATCGTCATACATGAAGCCATCGCGGCGAAGGATGGATCCAGCCAAACGAACCAGAACCCTGTCGGTGACAAGGGGTAGGTTCAAAACCAGTTCGCCTTCGCGAAGATCATAATTCCCAATGCGTGCCTTTGCGAATCCGGAAAGATCGTTAGTTGGCTTTGCAGTGCCATACAGGACGGCGCCGCCAGTCGTGTTTCGACCAAATAAGGTTCCCTGAGGGCCCTTAATAACTTGAACAGATTCCAGATCAATAAACGATGTCGCACTCGTCGTCGTCACTTGAAATTCGTTAAAGTAGGGCAAGACGCCTGGGCTGGAACTTGAATAGGCATCGACGCTTTGACCGCGAAGCGAATAATTCAGTTGGTTTGACGAAAGGCTCTCCCTGATCG
The DNA here is from genome assembly GCF_044357595.1 of Sphingorhabdus sp. Classification (GTDB taxonomy): domain Bacteria; phylum Pseudomonadota; class Alphaproteobacteria; order Sphingomonadales; family Sphingomonadaceae; genus Sphingorhabdus_B. The sequence continues at coordinate 15,124 of NZ_JBIKPH010000009.1, forward strand.
TTAGCCCAGGAACGGCACGTTGCAAGTCTGATTCCGTGCTAATTGATCGAGCAGCGAGCTGTTCGGTACTAAATGCCGAAACGGAAGCTGGCACTTTGTCAAGCGTTTCATCCCGTCGACGGGCAGTGACAGTAATCGTGCCAAATTCATCGGCCTCTGCCTCATCAGCCGAAGCTTGCTGTGCACTGACCGGCGTAGCGATCATGGCAAGCAAAGAAATCGACCCCAGAAGTATCATTTTTCCTTCAGTAGCATAGATACGCAATGTTTTGTTGGTGTTGCTCACGAAACGTTCCCTCCCAGAAATTACTTTTCTCTTACATTATGCCTAAGACTATGACGGCCTAACCCTTGGGTTGACATATCCGGAGATGACAGCAACTTTGCCCCAGCATGATATTTGAGTTAACCATGCACCCCCTCAGGCAGGGCTAAATGCAAGCTCCAATCGGTTGGGACCGTACACGATGAACTGGGTGAGCCAAGAGACGCTTGCTTCGCCGTCCTTCAGACGTATTTCACGGGTTTTTTTGAGCATATTTGCAACAGCAATTCTCAATTCGGCACGAGCCAAAAGATTGCCGACACAAGTGTGCGGCCCCGATCCGAAAGACAAATGTCTTGATGCATTAGTGCGATCGATGTTGAACGTGTCAGGATGCTCAAACATCTTGGGATCACGGTTTGCGGCACCATAGCGGATCATAAGGAGTGAATCCTTCGCGATTGGTATTTCACCGATCATCGTATCGCACGTTGCTCGACGAAACAGCCCCGCAACGGGCGAGTCAAAGCGCAACACCTCTTCGACGAATTTTGTAATGAGGGTTGAGTTCTCCCGCAGCCTGTCCTGCAGCTCACGATCTTTCGCCAGACGATAAAGTGCCGAACACAGTGAACTCGTGGTTGTATCATGAGCACCAGCGATCAAAATAACAAATATTGAAACTAGCTCCTGCCTTGTCAGACGTTGGCCATCAACATCAGCGTGAACCATATCGCTCAGTAAGCAAGGTCGCGGATTCAGCAGAAAGTAGTCTGCTTTTTCCGAAATGTGCTGATGCAGATCGCATATAGTACGCGTAATTTCTAACTGTTCGGCAGGCGTATTGTTAGGATTTGCCTCCGCCACGACCGCGTCCGTCCACGTTCGGAACTTCTCGAAATCGTCGGAAGAAAAACCCATTTGATCTGCAATCACATATGAAGGAAGAATGGCAGCGACATCCGTATAAAAATCTCCTCCGCCTTTTCCCAAAAATTGGTCAACGATCCTGCCAACAGTTATCTCTAGAAACGCCTCCATGCGTTTCAATGCAATTGCATTGAAAGCTTTATCTACCAGTGACCGGTGAAAAGTATGGATTGGCGGGTCCGCAACGACCAGGGTGTTGACAGGTAAAAAACCGTGCTCTTCGAACACCTTATTCAAATGTTCTTGTTCGCCCGTATCTTTGACGAGCAGAAGCCCGGTGACACTGGAAAAGGTGGCAGGGTCAGCGGTGATCTGACGAATTTCATCATACCCAAAAACCATGTAGAAGCCACAGGATTCATCGAAGTAGACAGGACCATCTTTTCTCAGTTCCCGGTAAGCACCATATGGACATTTTTGCACTTCGGGGTCGAGAAAGCTTATCGTCGAATCAGTCATTAAGTTTCCTTGTTCTTATTGATACGGCGAACTTAATCATAACCGTGGTAGGCAATTACGGATATAGTTTACATTTGACTGTAGATGCACACCTCAAGATAACTTTAGATGGATGGGCGGTCTGGATTTAAGTTTTCCTGCATAGACAACTTCGGCATCATCGCAGGTCATGGCCTGCCCTGCAGCGAGGTGATAGAAGCGATCAAGTAATATGGAGTTTATGTTATGGGCCGAGTAGCTGGCAAGGTTGTTTTGATTACCGGAGCAGCGTCGGGACTTGGCGCTGCTGATGCCGCCTTATTGGCAGACGAAGGCGCAAGTGTCGTTCTGACCGATGTGAATGTCCAACTGGGCGAAAGCGTCGCATCTAAGATTCCGGGGGCAATATTCATAGCCCATGACGTTCGCGAGGAAGCCGCTTGGCAAAATGTTATTGCGCAAACGCTGAGCCATTTTGGCCGCCTTGATTGCCTTGTAAACAATGCCGGCGTCGTCAAATTTGGATCGGTTGAGGATTGCACGCTCGATGAATACCGTTTCATTAATGCGGTTATGTCCGAAGGAACCTTTCTTGGTTGTAAGACCGTAATCCCAACACTAGCTGCTAGTGGCGGGGGATCGATAATTAACATGGCGTCGATTGCAGGGATCAAGGGTATTGCTGCAGTCCCATCATATAGCGCCGCCAAGGGGGCAGTGCTCGCCCTCACTAGAAGTGTCGCCGCGCATTGTCGGGAAGTTGGTAACGGAATACGCTGTAATGCGATTATTCCTGGCTCGATACTGACCCCGATGACACAGCAGGCGTTGTTAGAAATGTCACCGGACAGTGCCAGTTTTGAAGAGCTTGAAGGTCATGGCCAAGGCAAACCGATCGACGTTGCAAATTTCCTGCTTTATTTGGCTTCAGATGAGTCAAGGCACGTTAACGGTGCGTCGCTGGTAATCGATAATGGTGAGACGGCCTGATCTGGCAATTCCATAATTATTTATAGCTTGTTTGCCCGTCCCAGCAATGCTGAGTTCAGCTCAGGCCAATTGTCCGTGCCCGGGGCCCCAATTGTCGCGTTAGCTCGATTGACACCCATTGATCCAATGTCCCAATCACCCGTGTCGGGATAATCGCGGAACCAGTCGAAGACGAGACGACGAAACGCAATGCGCCATCGGCCGTCTCTGCATTCAAACCTGTCGTGATAACGACCACCGAAAACGCTGTCGTAGTGTACGCCGTCAGCATTTGTTAGGCGATGGTGCGCATGAAGATAGGCCTCTGTGTAGGCAATGGCCCCATCCAGTGCGATCGTTACATTTCCTATTAAGTGCGCGGTATTGCCCACCCCGCCCGCTTCAAACCATCCAGAAATGGACTCCGCAAACTCCGAAGCTGTCCCGGCAAACATACCATATTCAACCGTGGCATCATCCCAGAACACCTGATGAACAATTTCGGGCACGCGACGGTCTATCCCGCGACAGTAGAGGTGAAGGCAATTTCGAATTGCACTTTCTGCTTCCAAAACCTCAATTCGGCTCCGTAGTTCACCGTCAATCATATTCATTTTTGAACCTCACTGTCACGCCATTGGATGGCTATCACGGTTAAACGTTATACTCTCATCGCTTTTGTAACATTGTTAAAGTGCCTCGCTGCGCTTGGAGACTAGAGTCTGTTCCTTACTGGACGACAAGGTGTTCCCAAACTCTGCTAAAGAAGGAGGATGAACTTTCGTAACTCGACCAACATGATTTCACTTTCCGATGCATTCCCCAAATCAAATATGCCTGGGGACGCAGAGGCACTTAGAGGCCCGGTTAGGGCATTTATCGCTGAAAAGCTCGCGGGATTGCCGGCTCATGAAAAAGCGCGCACTTGGACGGGGTTTGATGCTGAATTCAGCCGTTCTTTGGGAGAGCGCGGTTGGCTAGGCCTGACGTTGCCCGAACGTTATGGCGGCAGCGGAAAGGATGCGTTTTCACGCTTCGTTGTTGTCGAAGAACTACTTTGTGCCGGCGCGCCGATCGCGGCCCATTGGATCGGCGATCGGCAAAGTGGACCTTTATTGCTACGTTTCGGAACCGAGGCACAAAAGCAAATGTATTTGCCTGATATTTGCTTAGGAAAATCAATATATTGCATCGGAATGAGTGAGCCAAACGCTGGGTCAGACCTTGCTGCCGTGCGCACGCGAGCTGAGCCCGACGGTGATGGATGGCGCCTGTCGGGTTCAAAGATATGGACCACCTACGCACATAAATCCCACTACATGATCGCGCTCGCAAGAACCTCGGGAACCCCAGCCGATCGTCAGGCCGGTCTTTCGCAATTTATCATTGATCTTGCTCTCCCGGGAGTGACAATTAGGCCAATCCAGATGGCAACTGGGGAGTATGAGTTTTCGGAGGTGTTCTTTGATAATGTTCGTCTCGACGCTGATGCGCTTGTTGGCGAAGCCGGCAACGGCTGGGCCCAAGTGAACGCGGAACTGGCGTTCGAACGCAGTGGACCCGAGCGTATCTATTCAAGCCTCATACTTCTTAATTTATGGGCGGACCGTTTGCGGAGAAGCTCGAAGGACGCAGATGTTGTTAGGCTTGGCAAGTTTCTAGCTGACTTGGCGACGCTCCGCAGCATGTCACTGTCGGTGACTGGCCGATTGGCACAAAATCATGCACCGATCGTTGAGGCCGCATTGATCAAAGACTTGGGGACGGCATTTGAACAATCCATACCAGCCGATATTGCGGATGCGGTAGGATCTGATCCCGGTTCGCCGAATGACCAAGAACTGATGCAGACGCTTGCCTTCTTGCTTCGATTAAGCCCTGCTTTTTCCTTGCGCGGCGGGACAAGGGAAATACTCCGTGGAATGATCGCCCGCGGACTCGGACTGCGCTGATGTCAACTGACGATACACTTGCTGAACCATTCCGCCGTTTGATGGCCGACATTTGCACGCCGCAAGTTATTCGGCGTACTGGGAGTGTTTCGGAAGACGCCCTGTGGGACCTCATAGAAGATTCCGGCTTCGTTGATGCTCTGCTACCCGAAAGTCGAGGAGGCGTGGGCCTAAGTTTACCTGACGTTTTTCCTTTAATCGCAGCAACGGGTGAGTATTTGCTGCCGCTTCCCTTTGCTGAGACAATGGTAGCACGAGCATTACTAGCGGGACAGGATGCGAGCATTCCGGAGAGGGCTACAATCACACTTTGTTACAGCCCTTCGACCCTACCTGCTGAATCCGACGCTTCCTATGCTATTGTTCAAGATGGTGGTCGATGGAATTTGGTGTCGCTTCACCAAGGAAATATCGTTTGTCACGCTGACTTTAGCGTCTGTGCAGGAAAGCTTGATTTGCTCGTTGTCACGGCCGCCTTAGCGGCGGCCCGCATGTCGGGCATGATGAACAGGCTGATGGATATGTGCCTCAGTTATGCAAACGGGCGGGAACAGTTCGGCAGAACTCTTGGCAAGTTTCAAGTGGTTCAACATAATCTGGCATTGATGGCGCAGCAAGTCGCCTCTGCGAATGTCGCAGCGAGAATAGGTATGTCGAGCATAGACTTTGATCAAAACAGGGTTGCTGTTGCAAAGATTCGTGCAAGTGAAGCGGCACAACTCGTTTCCTCACAAGCCCATGCCCTTCACGGAGCCATCGGGATGACTCACGAGTTAGACCTTCACCTCTACACCCACCAGCTTCAGCAGTTGAGAATGGCATGCGGAAGCGAGCGATACTGGGCTGAAAATCTAGGTAAAGAGTATTTAAGTCAAGCAAGAGGGGGTTGCATCGATTTTGTTCGCGATGCACTTCAGGAGGTCGATTAGCATGTCATCGGGAAATGAAATCTCAGCGGTGATTGGACGTGGAAAATATTGGCAGGAGCTTGAAATCGGAACAATGGGCCGAACACTGCGACGCACTGTCACCGAGACAGATCTCGTAAATTTTGTTTCGGTGACAGGCATGTTGGAAGCAATATTTATCGATCCAAACTATCCGGGTGCTGCCATTAAGGGTCGGCTTGTTCCTGCGGCGCTAACTCAATGCCTCATAGAAGGAATGTTGTTCCAGACGGCCATTCAGGGCGTGGGCCTCGCGCTTCTCGAAATTTCCACCAAAGCTCATCATCCCGTTTTTGTAAACGACTCTATTTGGGCAGTAATCGACACGATAGAAATCAAACCCACCTCGAAAAACAATCGCGCCGTGGTGACGTCCAAAGTAGCAATTTTTAACCAGGAAAGCATCTTAGTTTTGAGCTACGTCGTCAAACGACTTGTCGCAGGCCGGGCCGATGCTGAACTTGCATCATTAGATATGCCAACATGACGAAAACGGCGGTCACTCTGGGCGACAAATATAATCAGGTTGACGGCTGCGTGTTTATGTCAGCGATTCAGGCTTTGGTGCGCCTCCCTATCGACCAAGCGCGCCGCGACCGGGCCGCGGGGTTAAATACTGCCGGCTTTGTTTCAGGATATCGCGGCTCTCCCCTTGGAACTTATGATGCGGCTCTTTGGGCGGCCCAGAAGCTACTCGATGAAAATGAAGTGACGTTCTTGCCAGCGCTTAACGAAGAATTGGCCGCTAGCAGCGTACGCGGGACACAGGAACTAAATTGGCTTGGAAAATCCAATCGTGCAGGTGTGTTTTCTCTCTGGTACGGCAAAGGAGTCGGAACAGATCGGGCTATGGAGGCCCTGAAACTTGGAAACCTAGAAGGTGCTGCTACCCATGGTGGGGTGTTGGTTCTCACCGGGGATGATCACGGCGGGAAGTCCTCCGCCAGCGCTCATCAATCCGAGCACACACTGATCGCAGCGATGATCCCCATTCTCTATCCGTCGACCTCTACGGAAATTATCGAATACGGCCTTGCGGGTTGGGAAATGTCCCGTTTCAGTGGTGCCTATGTTGCTCTGAAATGCGTTACTGATACACTCGATTTTTCATCTTCGGTGAAGCTGCCTGATCCAGAACGAGAATTCGTTCGCCCCGACGATGTTTCGAACCGTGAAGGTCTTGGCCTTCAACAGTTGCGGCCGCCGTTGGTGCAGGAAGAACTTGCGCACAACCATCGACTGCCTGCTGCTCAGGCATTTGTCCGAGCGAATGGTCTTGATCGAACCATCTTCGATTCGCAGCATCGCAATCTGGGCATTATCGCATCGGGAAAAGCCTATCTCGACGTTCGTCAGGCTCTCGACGACTTGGGCTTGAGTGAAGAACGATGCGCAGCTTTGGGCGTTCGATTGTTCAAGCCCGCGATGATTTGGCCCTTGGAGCCTGAGGCAATCACGTCGTTTGGACGCGGATGCACAGAATTGCTCGTCGTAGAAGAAAAGCGCCCAGTAATTGAAAATCAGCTCGTCAACCTGTTCTATAACTTGCCCGATAGTGAACGACCTGTCGTAACAGGAAAATCTGACGATAAAAATCAAGCACTCTTGTCATCCGTTGGCGAATTGACTCCAACGGCTGTGCGTGATGCCATCGCACAGCGGTTGGAAGCCTTGGGATTGGTCAACGACCAAACGCAGGCAAGAATTGTATACTATAAATCAGCAGTGCAAGCTGCTGCAAACATGGCAGGCGGCGGCGTAGCTAGGCCAGCGTATTATTGTTCGGGATGCCCACATAATAGGAGCACAAAATTGCCTAATGGCAGTATCGCAATAAGTGCGGTGGGATGCCATGGCCTTGCCGCCTTTATGCCGGAGCGCCGCACCCTGATGCCGATGCCTATGGGGGGAGACGGCATGCCATGGGTGGCGGCAGGCCCCTTTGTTGATACGCCGCATGTATTTCAGAACATGGGGGACGGCACCTACGCCCATTCCGGAATATTATCGATCCGAGCTGCCGTCGCCGCCAATTCAGTTATGACGTTCAAAATCCTCTATAATGATGCCGTTGCCATGACCGGTGGTCAGCCAGTCGAAGGTACGCCGTCGCCGCTCGACATTGTCCGGCAATTGCTTGCGGAGCGTGTTGATCCAGTGGTCATTGTAACTGATCAGCCCGAAGATTTTACTGGACCGAACGCCCCGCTACCAGGAGTCAGTCTGTATCATAGGGACCAATTGAATGACGTCCAAGAACGGCTCAGACTGGTAAAAGGCGTTTCAGCGATCGTCTATGTCCAGACCTGTGCCGCCGAGAAACGGCGTCGCCGCAAGCGCGGCAAATTCCACGATCCGAACAAGCGGATATTTATCAACTCTGCCGTCTGTGAGGGCTGCGGCGATTGTTCGGTACAGTCCAACTGTCTTAGTATTCAGCCGCTTGAAACCGAACTTGGACGCAAGAGAGTGATTGATCAATCTTCATGCAACAAGGATTTTAGCTGTGTAAATGGATTTTGTCCGTCCTTTGTTTCCGTTGAAGGGGCCACAATTGCCAAGAAGAGCCAAGCTCTTGCTTCTAGCATCCTAGAGAAGGTTGGGTCCCTTGCAGAGCCCAAAGTGGCCGGGCGCGACACCGTTTACAGTGTTTTAACTACTGGAATTGGCGGAACCGGTGTCCTCACCATCGGAGCGGTCTTAGGCATGGCTGCCCATTTGGACGGGCTGGGCTGCACCGTTATGGACCAAACTGGAATGGCGCAAAAAGGCGGTGCGGTTACGAGCCATTTGCGCGTTGCTCCGATGCAAGATCGTTTGCATAGCGCACGCCTTGATGTTGCAACGGCCGATTTGATTCTCGCATGCGATATGGTTGTGGCGTCGAGCACCAGCGTGCTCACGACTGCGAAAGCAGGTGTTACAACAGCTGTTCTGAATTCTGATGTAACACCAACGGGCGCATTTCAGACGAGCCGAGATTTTGATGTCGGGAGCGAAAGGCTGGACAGAGCTATCGAGAAAGCTCTTGCCGGAGGCCGCATCCATCGCATTCATGCGACCCACATCGCGAACAAATTCATCGGCGATAGTATCGCGTCCAATTTCCTTATGGTGGGCTATGCGTTGCAAATGGGGCTGCTTCCGGTTTCGCTTGGATCAGTCGAGGCGGCGATCCGACTAAACGGAACTAATGTGAACGAAAATCTGCGTGTCCTGTCGCTGGGAAGATTGCTCGCGGCGGATCCTGGGGCATTTGAGGAAACACGGGCCGGCAAGCCGAAAGGGAATAACTCATCTTCGCTTCAAGAACGCGTTGTAAGCAGCGTCAATTTGCTCACTGACTATCAGGATGAAACATATGCGGCGACATTTAAACAATATGTCTCCATGATCGCCGATATAGTTGATCACCGAGACGTCGAAGGAAGTAATGAATTTACGACTGCAATTGCATTCACCTTGGCTCGGATTATGGCGTACAAGGATGAATATGAAGTCGCTCGTCTCTACACGAGCGACGTTTTCCAAAGTGCCTTAGACGCTCAGTTCGACGGCGATTATCGACTAAAGATTTACCTTTCTCCTCCTCTTTTTGCACGCATGGACCCCGCCACCGGGCGTCCGCGAAAGATAGCAATGGGCCGCTGGGTGTTATCACTTTTCAAGATCCTACGCAGAATGCGTCGATTGCGCGGAACCACTTTCGATCCATTCGGATACACGCATGAACGACGCAAGGAGCGGCGGTTGATTTTGGATTATAGAATCTTGATGCAGGATGTCGCCTCAAAGCTGACAAGCGAAAATTTAGGAGCCGCCATTTCATTGGCTAAGGCCGCCGCTGACATTCGTGGCTTTGGTCCTGTCAAGAACGATTCATTTGAAGACTATGAGGCCCGCTTGCCAGGATTGATCGCTGCCTTTTCTGATCAGCCCGCAAGGTCAAGGGAGCCCGTCAATGTCTGATTACCAATGCCTATCGATTTCAGTCGAGGGGGCGATAGCAACACTCCGATTGACCCGGCCGGATTTGCAAAACCGCTTCGATGAAGCGTTGCATACTGAATTTCCAGCGGCTCTGTGTGAAATAAGGTGTATTCCCGATCTTGCCACATTGATCATCACTGCAGACGGAAGATCGTTTTCCGCCGGCGGAGATTTGGAAATGATGCTCAAGGCCAATATGTCAGAGGACATCCGAGATCGACTGGCAGCGGAAGCCAAGGCCATCATCGACGGAATGCTCGACCTACCCATTCCCATCATTGCGGCAGTTCAGGGGGCTGCAATTGGTCTTGGCGCAACCATTGTTGCGTGTTCGGACGTCGTAGTAGCCTGGAAAGGCGCTCGTATTGCCGATCCGCATGTTGTGCTGGGACTTGCAGCAGGAGATGGGGGCATTCTTGGATGGTCGCAGTCAATCGGAATTACGCGAGCAAAGCGATACTTGTTGACTGGACAGGCAGTTACGGGAGAACAGGGGTTCGCAATGGGCCTTGTCACCGATCTAGCGGAATCGTCGGAGGATGTTGAGCCGATGGCACTTGCATTGGCAAATACGATTGCGGGCCTTCCGAGAGGTGGGGTCCAAGGAACAAAGCGAGCCTTTTCAAGTTTGACCCGTCGACTCTATAATGAGGCATTTTTGCTTTCGCTAGCTGAAGAGATGTCCTGCCTCTCAGGTGATGAAGTTAAGTCTGCAGTGGAGCGGCTTTTGAACCGTTGATCTCTTCTAATTCATTGGCAGGCAAGGCCACCTGCGCGCGAGGTCATTTACGGTCAAGTGTATGCCTGTCATTCATACCGTTGATTTCAGCGATGACGATGGTGAACTATGGATAATACAAAAAATGAAAATGACGAATGGCGTTATGCTGAGCCGCATTCTCCAATAAGTTATGAGCCGTTTCGGCAGACGTATGAGCTGCCAAAATGGAAAGATACTAAAGGAAGGCATAAGAAGGGCGCGCCGCGCGACTTGGGCACAGCTCGACAAACGCGGAAGGATATCTACTTCTCCCGCGAAGTAATGGAGCAGGAATGGACGAAGCTTTGGTCAAAAGTGTGGCTTCATGTCGGGCATTTGTCTGACATTCCAAAACCGAATAACTTCATGAAGGTCGATCGTGGACATGAGTCAGTCTTGATTGTTCGCGGCGATGGGGACAACATCCGCGGGATGTATAATGTCTGTCAGCACCGCGGTGCGAGGTTGGTCATGCAGGACTATGGGAGCACGAAGAAGTTCGTATGCCCGTTCCACAATTGGGAATATTCTAATACCGGCGATCTTCTGAAAATTCAGGATCAGGAATCGTTTCGCGAAGAAGCGATCTGTCACAATCTTGATTTACCAACAGTCCGCACGTCAGTGTGGCGTGGTTGGATTTTCATCTGCCTCGATGACGAAGTCGCTCCGCTAGAAGAATTTCTGGGGCCGGAATTTATCGCCTGTACAAAGGCTTATGATTTTGAAAAAGCATTGCGGATTCGCGATGTTCAACAGGAATGGCCCGCGAACTGGAAAACGGCGCATGAAGCATTTGTTGAAGGCTATCATGTTCAGGCAACCCATCCACAACTTTATTCGGCGGTGGATGCTTATCATGCGCAAACTGATCTTTACGACAATGGCCATGCCTTAAGCGTTTATCAGTTCATGAGCCCAAGTCCGCAATATCTTAATAAGCTACCGAACGAGCTCGCTGAGGAACACAAGATATTTTTGCGAGAGGCCGGTATACCCGAAGACCAATGGCCGGAGCACTGGAGCGAAGTGCCGGCTGCCATCATCGCAGCGAAACTGAAAAAGACCAACTATGTCATCGACTATTCCAAGTTCACAGAGGGCCAGCTGGTAGACGATTGGGGGGTCGGCATTTTTCCAACGACCGAAACTTTTCTTCATCCTGAAGGCTTTTTCATTCAACAATGGCTGCCCCATCCGACGGAACCTGAGAAATGCATTTATCAGGTTCAGGTTTATGCAATCCCAGGAATTGGCGAACTGCCCTCGTTCATGGCAATTGAAGACGCAGATATGTCCGGCAAGAAAGTATTGCCACGGACCTATGCGGACCCGTCCGATATAGATGTTTCTGGTCCAGTGGTAAAACAGGACCGCGTGCTCGTTCCTCGTGTCCAAAGCGGGTTGCATTCGAAAGGCTACAAAGGTGCTGTTTATAGCGATCAGGAAATTCGCATCCGTCACTTTTTTGCGGAGTATTTCACGTATCTAGACGATTGCGATAAAAAAGTCGTCTAAAAACAGATATTTTTCACTACGTAGTTCATTCCCAATGATTTGGAATTTGACTTGGTCAACTCTGCCGAAGATTGCCCCCGTCACTGTTTTGTCAACAGCAAGCGTGGTCACAGCAGCCTGGTGTTCATCGTCCAAGACCGCCGAGGCACTGCCCCACGCCTTGGAGGCTACACTGGACCGGTCCCGTGCCTGCAAATCTGTCCGCAACCTGTTGGGTGAGGATCTCTTTGAGATATTCTACGAAGTAAAGGATTATGAGCTATTCAATTACCAATCGGTGTTGAGTAGTTGGGAGTGCGAGCATCCGTTGCTTCGGGTGTGATGTCCGATCCGTACAACGAAAGTTACTATTTGGCTTAGCGGGCGATTATCGGACCAGCTCGCCACTTGCGGGGCTATCAAGGCCGGCATCTTAATCATTTTCGCTGGCTTACCTGGACTTCAGTGGCGCTTGCATGGGCTAAGGCAGGTAAGCTGCCTTCAACACCTTTGAACAAGCGTCTGCATTATCACATTTCTATTCTACAGCAGACAGTCCGCTCTTAGCTAACTTTCCCCTAAAAGCAGATGGTCCAGAAACGGCCCACTTCCAGCCATTTGCGATGACCTTTAAAGATCACGGCTTTCGGGATTTTCTTGGTGCGCTTTGAACGTCGTCAATTGGGCCGGGAGCAGACCGTCTGCTGCTGAGCGTGGATCGATGAGTAGCTGCCGTTCAAGCCAGTCAGTACGCTTGGCTACTGTCACTAACACACCGATCATTTGCATTCTCAAATGGGTCAGTTGCAAATTGCCGTCGGTTCGTCACGTGAACTTGGCTTCGAGCGTCTCTCTCGCAAACGTGGAGCCACTTGTCGAACCATCTCCTGTTCGTCGTAAGAACAGGTGAGTGTTATGGCCTGCTCGCCAAAAACGTGGAGTAACTCAGGGCGACATGCAAAATGCAGGGCACCCGCATTTTTCTATTTCGCAATGAAGACCTCCAGGGATGTCAGGCCGTCTATGTGACCGACCAAATGATCGCCTCTTAATACCGGGCCCACACCCTCTGGGGTTCCTGTGAAAATCAGGTCACCTGGTACCAGTTCGCAATATGTCGACAGATCTCCGATTACTTCGGCCACATTCCAGATCAGCAGCGAAACGTCGCTTTCTTGACGCGTTTCGCCGTTCACTGTGAGGCTAATTTCACCGCTCTGGATTAGACCGGTTTCCGATACAGGGGAGATTTTTCCACAAGGTGCCGATTGATCGAACCCTTTGCCCATGTCCCATGGCCGCCCCGACTTGCGTGCCTCCATCTGGAGATCCCTGCGGGTCATATCGAGGCCGACGGCATATCCAAAAACGTGATCGGACGCGTGATCCGGCGGAATGTTTTTCCCACCCTTTCCGATTGCGACAACCAGTTCGATCTCATGTTGGAAATCAGACGTACGCGGCGGATAGTCTAAAGTACTGCCGCTCGGCACGATATTGTCCGCAGGCTTCATGAAGAAGAACGGCGCCTCTCGATCAGGGTCCATACCCATTTCGATTGCGTGTGCACGATAGTTTCTACCAACGCAGTAGACCCGTCTCACCGGGAATTCTCCACCGTTCGTAACGCCGACAGTCACCTGCGTGGGTGCTTTTACATGTTTCATCGATTTCTCCCTGAGATATTCATCTAGTCAACACTGCGTTCCTCACGCCACAGTCCAAGCGCCTGCTGAACGGGCCGGTCGGAAAAACTGAACAAAATTGCGCCGCCCTCACTACAGTGCTCCTGCCAAGCCCAACTTGGAGCCACAAAAATATCCCGCGGTTTCCAAGTTATTTTGCGGCCGCCGATCGTGCTTTCGCCTGTGCCTTCTACAACCGAATAGACCGTACTGTCAGTGGAGCGGTACCAACGGCTCTGAAATCCGGCCGGCAACATTTGGATGAAAGTTCCGATAGTTGGCATTGGTGAACCACCGGTTGCGGGGTTTACATAACGCAGCTTGTGGCCATGGAAGGCGTCGACTTCACCGTTTCGCGAAACTGTTTCCAAAGATTCCCGCGTGCGCACATACGGATAGTTCAGAACTGGAGAATTCTTGGTGTCGGGTTTCCAGTCAATCGGCAAGAGGTTCCCCGCGTAGCGCGCCGATGCATCACCTTCCGGGCGAGACAGCGACTGGGAGTCGGTGTCACCTGTCTCAGCAAACCCGGCATCAAGGAACTGGACCAACGGAATGTCCAGTCCATCAAGCCAGACCATTGGTTCTTTGCTGTCATTGCCATGATCATGCCAAGTCCAGTTGGGAGTGAGAACAAAATCGCCGGGGTGCATAGTTGTCCGCTCGCCGGCAACCGCTGTGTACGCTCCGTTGCCTTCGACAATAAAGCGCAGCGCACATTGAGTGTGACGATGCGCTGGAGCAACTTCACCGGGAAGAATGAGTTGAAGCCCCGCGTAAAGCGAATGCGTGATTGAAGCTTTGCCGCGCAGGCCCGGATTTTCAAGGATAAGAACCCGGCGCTCGGCCTGCTTGGCCGTGATCAGTCGCCCTGCTTCCATCAGCCGCGGTCGAACAACATTGTCATAATCCCAATGTGCAACTTGCACGGGGGTGGTTGGCGACTTAGGAACCAATGTATGGAGACTCTCCCATAACGGCGCCATGCCTTGAAGGTCCAATTGTCCATAGAATTCGGCCATTCTTGCGGCATCGCTGGTTGGTGTAGACATGTTATACTCCTGGAAAAGTCGGCTCACGAGTTTGGCTGAACAGGTGCAGCGCGGACAAAAGCCGGAAGGGCTGACGCGCGGGCACTGATCTCTAAGAGCCGTGGATAAGCAGCCATGTCGATATTGTAACGGCGCGCGTTAAAAAATTGAGGAACAAGGCAAATATCGGCAAGGCTGATATTATCTCCTGCCGCAAATTGGCGCTCTGGCTGTGATTGAAAGATGGTCTCTAGAGCCGAAAAACCCGCGTGTACCCAATGTTCATACCAGCGATTTCGAACCTGCTCGCTTTGCCCCATCTCATCTTCAAGATATTCCAGAACGCGCAGATTATTGAGGGGGTGAATGTCGCAGGCGATTGCCAACGCCATCGCCTGCACAGCGGCACGTTCGGCCGGATCTGACGGGATGAGTTGTGGCCCGGGATAGCGACCATCAATATATTCAATTATCGCGATGCTCTGGGAGAGCTTCAGACCATCAATCTCCAGGCAGGGAACAAGCCCTGCCGGATTTAGCTCCAGAAAAACTGAACTCCGCTGCTCTCCTTCACGTAGGGAATAGCTCTTGGTCTTATACTCTACACCCTTCAGGTTGAGCGCGATGCGCACTCTAAAACTGGCCGAAGACAATGCGAACTCGTGGAGAATAACCATAAAGTTCGATCAATCAAATAGGATAGATCAGGGAGTTCGGAATGAGCTCACTGTCAAAAACGCAGAGTTTTTCCTGAAATTTGAGTCCACGAGATCCAACTTGGATGATATCAATATATCGGCCTGCGTTGTAAACTTCGGTCAACTGATCGCGTTTCGTCCGCAGCACGAGATAGTTTGCCTCTACGCTGAGCAAATCACCGTCCTGCGATTTGACGAGGGGCAAACCGATTATATGCCTCTGATAGTAGGGTGCATGGAATACGGTACTGGTCACGCCGTATATGCGGTCGCGCAGGCCAGCAACGCCTTTAAGGGACATACTGGCCAGGGGCCTGCCAGCATCATAATTTTCTCTGGGAATTACCTTATAAACGCAATTGTCAGTAAAAAATTCTACCCAGTCGTCAAACCGTTCTTCGTCAATACTTGCTGCATAACTTGCATAAAGTGAAATGATATCGTTGAGAGATGGTTTTGTTATGGTCATATGCCCATCACCTTACGCCAATATTTGTACATCCCCCGGATCAGGGTCTCGGTGACCATGTGATTAGTATTTTCAACACCAGTTCCGTCAAGTTCGCACAGGGTCGAAAATGCAGGGTCCTGGTCCAAGCCTTCCTGACTAAACTCGATTACTTCACCGTCGTCAGCCGATACGAAACCCGCCGGACCAAACAGGTTTGCTTGATGCATTCGGCGGTCAGTCATTTCCTGACTGTCTTCTTCAAATCCGAAATGTGTCCAGACGAAATCGAACTTATTCGGACCATCTGGAATTATCTGGCGGGTCGAAAGTGAATTGACCTGCTGCTGGAAGATTATGCTTGGGAAAATCGTTGTCATAGCCACAGTCGGCCCTTTCCACCATGGCTCCTGCACGATATCGAGCAGGGACATGTCGTGAAGCTTCATGTTTTTACGAAAGCTGGTTACGCCTTCTGTGATAGTGAGGTCGATTGTCTCGCTGCGTTTAGAGATCATGCAGGCGTTGCGGCCATGTTCATCCAAGACCAGCATCGACTCATTGTCAGCCCGCCACAGCCCGAATGTTACGAACCATGTGTGGAGCAATCCTGGATGATAAGGATCCTTGATGTTCTCCATCATCAACTTCCAGTTTCCTGGAATCCGCTGCCTTGAATAGCCTTGAACAACGAGTTTTCGGCCATCGAAAGTGCGGTCAAAATAGGGCAGGACTGCGGGACCGATGTAGTCCTCCAAGGCTTCCACATCGTGGTCAAAGCATGCGAAGACGACCCCGCCTCTTGTGGCTACCTTGAGGCGGTTGAGGCCGTGCTCATCCAACTTGAAGTCTTCTGGCATCCCGCCATTTCCCTTGACGCCGCGCTGGAAGGGTACACCAAGGAGCTTGCCGTCATAGTTGTAGTTCCACTGATGATATGGACACACCAAGGTTTTAACTTTGCCGAACTTCTCTTGGCAGAAGCGCATCGCTCGATGAGCGCAGCGATTTTCCAGAACATTGACTTCGCCCTTACGGTTGCGAACCATAATGACCGACCGTTCGCCGATTGACGTGCGCTTGAAGTTCCCTGGTTCGGGAACTTCAGCCTCAAGACCGACATAGCACCAGTGAGGGCCATAAAAGATTCGGTCCAATTCACGCCGATACACGTCAGGATCGGTATACACTTTCGATGGAATCCGGCTGGAGCCTTCTTCGGGCCAGATATCGGACAACGCTAAGTCGTCCGCGTGCAGTGTCTCTGCAGAGTTCATCTCGGCTTCTCCCTAGTCTTCAATCTTCGCGAGATTTCATGCCCGCCAAGTCGAGTGCGATATCGACAATCATGTCCTCTTGTCCGCCCACCATCTTTCGGCGACCTGCCTCGACAAGGATCGAGCGGGTATCGACACCATAATCTGCTGAGGCCTTCTCGGCATGGCGAAGAAAGCTGGAATAGACTCCGGCATAGCCCAAAGTGAGAGTTTCACGGTCAACTCGAACTGGGCGGTCCTGCAGTGGCCGGACAAGGTCTTCTGCGGCATCCATCAGCGCGTATAGATCGCAACCGTGATTCCAGCCGTAGCGGTCAGCCGCCGCTATGAAGACTTCCAGCGGAGCGTTTCCGGCGCCAGCCCCCATTCCTGCAAGGCTTGCATCGACACGGACCGCGCCATTTTGCACGGCAACGATCGAATTCGCGACGCTTAGCGATAGATTGTGATGCGCATGCACCCCGCGTTGCGTTTCAGGTCGAAGAACTCGGTCATAGGCCTGCAATCGCGCGGCATATTCCTCCATGTTCATGGCACCACCGCTGTCGGTGACATAGACGCAATGTGCGCCATATTCCTCCATCAGCTTCGCCTGCTGCGCGAGCGGTTCCGGTTCGGACATGTGGCTCATCATCAAGAAACCCGAAACGTCCATGCCCAGATTCCGCGCGGCCTCAATATGCTGCCTGCTTACATCTGCTTCGGTGCAATGCGTGGCTATCCGAACAGAGCGCACGCCCATTTCGCTGGCATGCCTTAGATCATGAACAGTGCCGATACCCGGCAGCAGGAGAGTGGTCAGGACCGAATGTTTCAGAACCTCGGCCACTGCGCCGATCCAGTCCCAATCTGTGTGAGCGCCAAAGCCGTAGTTGAAACTGGAACCCTGAAGACCATCGCCGTGGGCAACCTCTATGGCATCAACCTTGGCGGCATCAAGCGCGCGCGCAATCGACTTAACATGTTCGAGCCCATATTGGTGGCGGATAGCATGCATTCCATCACGGAGAGTCACGTCCTGGATGTACAGCTTCTGTTTCTTGGGATCGAAGCTCATAAGGCCACTCCTCCAGCCATTCGCTGGGCAATCTTTTCGGCGGTTCTTAAGGCTGCAGAGGTCATGATATCGAGATTGCCGGCATAGGCGGGCAGGTAGTGAGCGGCGCCCTCGACTTCGAGAAACACGCTGACTTTCAATCCGGTGAATTCACCGCCCATTTCGGGGATATTAAGTGGGCGGTTCGAACCGATATTATCGAACTGGACAGCTTGTTTCAGCCGGTAACCGGGGACATAGGCGTGAACCTCGGCCACCATGTGTTCTATGCTATGCCTGACCGCGTCCTGGTCTGCATCTTCGCAAAGGCAGTAGACGGTGTCGCGCATAATTAGCGGCGGTTCGGCGGGGTTGAGCACGATTATTGCTTTGCCGCGGGTCGCCCCACCGACATCGACGATGGCCTGGCTGGTTGTTTCTGTAAATTCATCAATATTTGCACGCGTGCCCGGGCCAGCGCTCTTTGACGCGATAGAGGCGACAATCTCTCCGTAATGTACCTTCGCCACACGGTTCACTGCATGGACGATGGGAATGGTCGCCTGTCCGCCGCATGTGACCATGTTCACGTTTAGGGCGTCGAGATTGCTCTCCCCATTGACCGAGGGGATCGTGTAGGGACCAATGGCAGCCGGTGTGAGGTCGATGACCCGCTTGCCATGCGCGGTCAGCAACTCACTATGGCGCTTGTGTGCGCCTGCAGAAGTGGCATCAAATACGATAGCAATGTCACCGAATTCGGGCATTTCCAGCAGACCGTCTATGCCGCCCGCTGTTGTCGCAACTCCCATCCGGCCAGCACGAGCTAGCCCATCTGAAGACGGATCGATTCCGACCATCGCGCTCATTTCCAGCGATTGGGAAAGGCGCATCACCTTGATCATCAGGTCAGTACCGATGTTGCCTGAGCCAATGATCGCAACCTTGGTTTTGTCGCTCAAGCCCCGCCTCCAAATTTAAAGCTGCACTCACCAATGCCGGTCACAATTGCGCGGACCTCATCTCCCGGATTTAGGGTCACCATCGGCCCGAGCGCACCTGCAAGCAGAATGTCTCCTCGCTTCAGGTGCGCCCCACGCTGCGCCAGCGTCGAAGCAAGCCAGGCTGCGGCGTTAATCGGATTTCCAAGAGCGGCGGCTCCGCTTCCAGTTGACGCCACATTTCCATTGACCAGCATTGTCATGGCTGCGCCCTCCAGATCCAGGCCGGGAAGCGGCCTGCCCAGGTCTGCCAGAACGAAGAACGCAGACGAACCGTTGTCTGCAACGGTGTCGGCAAATGTGATTTTCCAATCGGCTATGCGGGAATCGACAACCTCAATTGCTGCATGTACTGTAGCAATTGCTTCAGCGACCATGCTCGATGTCGTTTCCGGGTGTAGAAGGTCTGCTCCCAACACAAAGGCGATTTCTGCTTCAGCTTTGGGTTGCAGCGTTCGTGCGGGATCCAGAGTGCCGCCATCAGCCACTTGCATGTCATCGAACAGCACGCCAAAATCAGGTTGGTCTACTCCAAGCTGCTGCTGCACCACCTTTGCGGTCAGCCCGACCTTGCGGCCCACAATGCACCGACCACTGGCTTGCCAAAAGCGTGTATTTATGTCCTGAATTCTATAAGCGCGATTGGAATCCCTCGGGTCAAGCCCATCACGCAGCGGCATTACCGCTTTGCCGGAGTAGGCATCACGCAATCTTCGCGCGAGTTGCTCGGGCGAAATCACAATCAGACTTTCTTGCCAAAGAACCGCAAGGTCAATTCGCAAAACATATCCGGGTACTCGATCATCACCCAATGCCCACAATTAGGAAAGATGGCACCCGCCGCTTGTGGGATTATGAGCGTCTGCTCAAAAACCTTTTCAATACGAACCATAACGTCGTTTTTACCGCCCACCGTCAAAACCGGCATTTCAAGGGAGCTGAGCTGCTCGGACGAATAGCAGAGGCCATTCTGAAACGCCCAAGCCATCGTCGCTTTGTAAGCAGCGGCAGTCGTGGGGCGCAATGTCGCCTGATGTCGGTATTTGACGATCTCTTCGGACGGCTTGTAGCTAAAGGTCAAAGCAGCAATTATCTTACGCATTCCCTCCTCAGTGCCATCATAGGCCATGACCGGCGCAAGGTCGCCTCGGCTAGCAATCATGTCTTCTTGTGTAATGTTGATCGCAGAGCCCATGAGCACCAGTTTGGACACCAGATGCGGAGCCTTTAGCGCTGCACCACAAGCGGTCGTGCCGCCCATGCTATTGCCGATCAGGCAGATATTCGAGAGACCCATCGCCTCAATGAAACTGATAAGGTGATTGGTCCGCGCTTCTTGCGTATACTCGAATTCAGCCGGGTCTGGCGCATCCGTTAGTCCGAAGCCTACCATGTCATAGGCAATGACCCGCATATGCTTTGCAAAAATCGGGAAATTAGTTTCAAAGTTAGAGCGACCGTCCGCACCAGCACCACCGCCGTGGACTAATATAAGTGGCTCGCCCTCTCCCTGTTCAACATAATGTGTCCGGATTCCGTTGCAATCGATGAATTTGCTCTCGAACTGCTCAAACATGGCTTCTCCCACTCCATTTAAACCGAACATTTTGTTCCGGCATTAAAGAGACCCGAAAGCTTGCACCGGGCAGCTGTCGTTCCTCAGATTTATCCGTTTGGGTAACCCCGACCGAAACTATCGCTTCGTGTGCGGCGCTCCGCAATTCCGTTGTACGGAATAGCGACTCCCGACTTGGTACTTGGAGGGCGTCATAACGTCATGTAGTGCAATCGGCAACATTATTTGTTCATTCAAATAGGATTTTCAAAAAGTATCTGTCGATAGTGTCACTTGTCGCACCAGGGTGCGTAAGCTAATCGAAGCTCTATCTAGGGAGCTGTGCATTGCACATGAGTCGGAAGGTTTATGGATTGAAAAGGGTTTCCCCAGTTGGTCCGTCAAACGACGCAGTCGATTTTGATTTTATCAGCATTTTGGACTTTGCAATTCAATTTAAGGGCTTGCAAAAAAGGTCGCAAGAAAGCCGTACGCGTATCGTGACGGTCGCTCGCGAGGCTTTTATGGCGCGAGGGTATTCAGAAGTGTCCACTCATGACATCTCTGCTGAAGCTGGTGTCACGCAAGGACTGATAACTTATCATTTCAAAAGCAAGCAAGGCCTCTGGCAAGCCGCAATGGACCGGGTTTTCGGTGAGTTCCGTAACAATTTGGCATCACGCATCCGCTCTCTTCGAGGTGCCGACGAGCGGACGTTCATGACCGAAATTGTCCGACACCTGATTAATCTAGAGCGGCAATACCCGTTTATTATGCGTTTCATGGTAGTGAGTGCGAAAGAGGCGGATTCACATCTCATTTGGCTAATCAAACGTCATATTCAGCCAATTTACGATGTACTTACACACCTTTTTGAGGTCGCGCAGCATCATGGAATTATGCGCCAACTCCCAGTCACAAACGCTTATTATGTTCTGCTCGCTGCAGGAACAGTTTTCTCCCTTGGAGACGAAATCTCAATTGTCGCAGGTCAAGATACAAACTCGGATTCGTTCTCGGATGCCCAAGCAGAGTGCCTGATTACCATGTTGTTGACAGATCCAACCTAACGAGATCGCTACATCGGACTCCGGGTGACGAGGCGTTTAAGACGATATTGAACTTGATTATCACTTCGCAGTATCAAATGCACAGTTCGAGCAAGGAATCTATCACTCTGAAAATTAGATAAAAAAATTTGGGTTGCGATGCGAGCCGAACTGCAGACTGGATATTATCTCGCTTGGTAGAGGTCGGAAAATTTAGTTGTCTCTAATGGACATCGGAACAACACATTCCGATTACGAATCGTCGTGCAGCTCATCTTTCAACCAAGCACAGACCTTGAGCCCTTGACCAGAATCAACCATGAATTTGCGCACTTTATACGTTGACAGTCCGCTTTCATGTTTCCGCAAATCCAGCCAAACGACATAAAATCAAACGTTTGAAGCTTTTAGTGCAAATACT